>NZ_JBEZZB010000040.1:0-67466 GCF_040638955.1 Actinoplanes sp. NPDC024001 | reverse complement strand
CCGGCGCCCTGCTCGGCGCGACCGCGCCGATCGCCGCGCTCACCTTCTCCGACCCGCCGCGCGACCAGGCCCGGCACGGGTACGCGACCCGGCTGCGCACCGGCATCGCCTACCTGCGCCGGCACCGCAGCCTGCGGGCGTTGACCGTGATGTTCGTGGTGACCAACCTGCTCGACCAGGCGCTGATCGCGGTGCTGCTGCCGGTCTGGGCCCGCGACGGCGGGCACAGCGCGGCCACCGTCGGGCTGGCGCTGAGCGCGGCCGGCGCCGCGGCGGTCTGCTCCGCGCTGGGCACCGCCTGGCTGGGCACCCGCCTGCCGCGGCGGCGCACCTACCTGGCCGCCGTCATCATCAGCGGGCCGACCCGCCTGATCGTGCTGGCGCTCGGCTGGCCGCCGGAAGCGGTGATCGCCGTGTGGCTGCTCGCCGGCCTCGGTTCCGGCGTGTTCAACCCGCTGCTGGAGACCGTCCAGATCGAGATGACCCCGGCCGAGCTGCGCGGCCGGGTGCTCACCCTGATCGGCGCGCTGGCCTGGGTCGGCATCCCGGTCGGCGGGCTGCTCGGCGCCGGGCTGCTGACCGCGGTCGGCCTGCCCGCGGCACTGTGGATCTGCGGTCTCGCCTACCTCGCGGCGGTCGTGCACCCGGGCAACCGGGTCGCCTGGGAGGCGCCGCGGGCCGCTCGCGATGATCGCATAGGCTGGCGTCATGACGATCATCCCGGACGAGCTCATCGACCTCCTGGAGCGGCCGCTCTTCGCTGACCTGGCGACCGTGCGGGAGGACGGCACCCCGCAGGTCAATCCGATGTGGTACGCGTGGGACGGCGAAGTCATCCGGTTCACTCACACGAACTTCCGCCGCAAGTTCCGCAACATCCAGGCCAACCCCGCGGTCGCCATCTCGATCATCGACCCGGAGAACCCGTACCGCTACATCGAGGTGCGCGGCGTGGTCGAGCGCATCGACCCGGACCCGACCGGCGCGTTCTACGTCGAGCTGGCCAAGCGTTACCGCGCCCCGTTCGGCACCGACGCGCCGAAGGACGCCGCCGACCGGGTCGTCTTCGTGGTGCGCCCCACCGCGATCGGCAAGCGCTGACCGCAGGCGCTCAGCGGCGGTGCCACAGGCGCAGGCGCCGCCGCGGCTCGCCGCCGCCGGCCATCCCGGACAGCTCCATGTCGATCAGCTCCCGGCAGCCGGCGAGTGCCACGGTGAGCGCCGCCTTCAGCCCGTCGCAGGTGCGGCACACCGTCTGGGTGCAGTCGGCACGGTGGTCGTGGGCGGTGCGCACCAGGATCGACGACATGCCGCCCTCGGCATATCCGAGTGGGCCGCACTCGCGCATCCGCGCCCGGTAGCGGACGACGGAATCGTCCTCGACGCCGTAGACCCGTGCCGCGTCACCGATGGTGCGCAGTGCTTCCTCGTACACGCTCGCCCTCGTCTGCACGCTTGGCCCCCGTCGCTCGGCGTGATGTCAGCGCTCACCGCAAGCTACCGTCGCCGGCCTGCCGCCGCCATGGTCCGTAAAGCCGATCGTGAATGTCAGACGTCGCCCTCCAGGACGGTGTCGGTGATCAGCGGGCGGTTCCGGGTCGCGAGCAACTCGTTCGCCAGATCCACCACCGGCAGCGGGTTCGGGTTGCCCTGCACCTCGATGCCGGCGGCCAGCAGGCCGGGCGGGACCGCGCCGGCGTCCAGCAGGACGCGCCATTCGGCGCGACCCAGCCTCAGATACTCCAGGCCGGTCAGTCCGGCGACCTGCAGCGGGTCGGCGAGCGTGCCGGGGTACGCGGTGAGCGTCCGCAGCCGCGGCAGGCGGGACACGGGTGCCAGGTCGACCGGCGGGCCGTTCCAGACGCCGATGCCGAGCACCTCCAGGTCCGGATCGGCGGCCGCCTCGACGCTCGGCAGGCTGCGGATGTTGACCCGGGCGACCAGCGGCGGCCGGTCCCCGCGCGGATCCGGCCCCCGCGAGCTGCGCCGGTTCAGGACCAGGTCGGTGAGCGAGTCGGCGTAGAGTTCGGCGCCCACGTTCGTCTCGTGATCAATCAGGATGATCTGGCCGAGGTGACCGGCCGGGCCGGGCGTCAGGTCCACGGCGAACCGGTCCCCGCCGCCGCTGTCGGCGAAGACGATCCAGCCGGGCGAGCCGGCCAGCTGCTGCACGGCCGTCTCCGCGGTGGGAGCGGGGATCGCCTCGGTGGCCGCGAACCGCCACAGCGTGCTCCGGGAGGCCGCGTCGGCCACATAGACCTCGTCGAGGCTCCACTCCCACCAGCTGCGGGTGACCCGGTAAAGCGTTCGCAGCTCGTCCGGCAGCGTGACACCGAGGCGTGCCTCGACGGCCGCGACCTCCGCCTCGCTCGCGCCGACCGCGTCCGGCAGCTGCTCACGCAGCGCCCGCTCCAACAGGTCCGGGTCGGCGGTCGGCGCGGGTGCCGCGTTCCCCGGCGCCGGCAGCCGCCGCCACGGCTCCGGGACGGCGCCGTCGGCGAACACCAGCGAACCCGGGTACGGCCCGAGGCCGTCCTCCACGGCCGGGCCACGGTCGAGCACGTGCAGCACCAGCCGCCCCGGTGCCGGCGCCTGCGCCACGAACTCGACACTGTCCCGCCCACCGAGCGCGTCCTGCACGCGTTTCACCGCGTCGAACTCGGCGCGCATGTCCTCCATCCGCCCGGACCGGGGTGCCGTCGGCACCGACCAGGAGCCACGGCCGACCTGGCCGGCGACGTGACCGCCCGGTTCGACGTGGACCAGCCGCAACAGCGGGGCCCACGTCGCGAAATCGTGGATCACGGTCTCACTCCCATTCCATCGCCACCGCCCGGGCCGGCGCTCCGTCGGCGCCCAGCAGCGCGATCGGCAGGCACGACACCAGCGGCGACGGGAATTCGACCAGCTCCAGGTTGCGAAGATTCTCGCCGATCACCCCTCCGGCGCCGGCGATCAGGTGGTGCACCGGGTAGCCGTCGCCCGGATGCTCATCGTCCGGAGTCTCGTCGATGTTGCCGGTGTCGATGCAGAACGTGCGTACCCCCAGGTCGAGCAGCCGTTGGCAGGCGTCCACACCGAGAAACGGGTGATCGAAGTATTCGGGCGTGCCGTAGTGCCGCGACCAGCCGGTGCACAGCAGCACGATCGTGCCCGGCGCCAGCCCGTAGGCGGCCGGCGCGATGTGCTCCCACGTGATGGCCTCCCGCGCGCCGACCCCGCGGACGTCGATGCGCACGCCCGGCCCGGTGAACAGGCCCAGGTCGAGCTCATCGATCCGGGGCCCGTCCTCCTTGAAGTGGTAGGGCGCGTCGATGTGGGTCCCGGTCTGCGAGCCGAGTTCCAGGTGCAGCAGGTTGTAGCCGTCCCGGGCCACCGTGGCGTGCCGCGCGAACCTCACCTGCGGGTCACCGGGGTAGACCTGCGTCTCCGGCTCCACCGGCACCGACAGGTCGACAACGCGCCGAATCCGCATGCACCCTCCTCCAAGATCCGCACCCCATCCTGGACGCTGATCACGCCTCCCCAGCCACGCCACTCCCCCCAGCACGCCCCCAACCACCCACCCGGGTGCGCTGTGCTTGTAGACCCAGCGCGGGACGTCAGCCCACCTACCCGGCTGCCACCCAGTGCCGCATCCACCGCGCCAACCCCGCACTGAGCCACAGCCGAGCCATCCGGCTGCCACCCAGTGCCGCATCCACCGCGCCAACCCCGCACTGAGCCACAGCCGAGCCATCCGGCTGCCACCCAGTGCCGCATCCACCTCGCCAACCCCGCACTGAGCCACAGCCGAGCCATCCGGCTGCCACACAGTGCCGTGTTCGCCCCGCCAACCCCGCGCTGAGCGACAGCCGAGCTGGCCAGCTGACGCATAGTGCCGTGTTCGCCCCGCCGACCCCGCGCTGGGCGACAGCCGGGCTGGCCGGCTGTCGCGGAGTGTTGTGTTCGCCCCGCCCACGCTGCGGAGCGGCGGCGTTGCGCACCCGGCGGCACTTGACATCAGCTGCGGCAATGCGTGTGGAACGTAGGGAGCGGGGCCTCAGGAACGGCGGGCCAGGAGGGCCACGCCCTCGCCGGACAGGTCGGCCAGCGCCGAGGAGCGGCCGGTGATCGCCATGCCGATCGCTTCGATCGGCCCCGTCACCGGAGCGCCGGCGCCCGAGCCGGCGCTCCAGTCGACGTCGGTGGCGGTGAGGCGCAGACCGTCCACAGTGCCCGGGCGGACCAACGCCGGAGCGACCGCCGGCGACACCAGATAGTCCAGCAGGATCCGCCAGTGCGCGGTCGGCACGTCGGCGGGCAGGCCGAGCGGCCGGGCGATGTCCCGCAGGTGCAGGCACGTCTCAGCGAACGGCCCCATCGGTCCGACGCGCGGCGGATCCACCCGGTCCCCCGCGTGGGTGCGCAGCAGGCTGATCAGTTCCGGCCGCGGGCGGCGGGCGATGCGCTGGGTGAAGTGGTCGACCGTCCGGTCGGTGTTGCCGCGGTAGCGCAGCGCGGCGAGGAAGAAGCGACCGAAGGTCAGCAGCATGGGCTGCACGAAGTGCGCGGCCATGTGCTGGACGGTCCATCCTCGGCACAGGGTTTCGACCTGCCACTGCGACTCGTCGAGACCCTCCAGGAAGTCGGCGATCATCAGCCGGTTCGCGGTGGTGAGCTGGTAGATCATTCGTCGCCTCCGAGAGCTTGGCGGCGCACGTCACGGTTGAGGGCCGTGAGCACCTTGAGCGCCGCGGCGATGTCGTCCGCGCTGCACTCGGGGGCCAGCCCGGCGATGCGGTCGAGTTCATCGGCCCTGATCCGCTCGAACGCCCCGGCGCCCGCGGTGGTCATGCTGATCAGCACGGACCGGCGGTGCGCCGGGTTCGCCCGGGCCTGCACATGGCCGAGTTCGGTCAGATCGTTGACGTGTCGTTGCACGCCTTGGCGGGCCAGGTCGAGGCGGTCGGCAATGGCCGGCACGGTGGCCGGGCCGTGGTCGGCGAGCACTTCGAGGACGGCTCGCATGCCGACGGTCAGCCGTTGCGGCCGCAGGGACGTCTCGACGGCCCGCGCCGAGTTGAGCACCAGCGGCCGGACCTGCCTGAGAACCTGGTAGAGGGCGGCTCCTCGCTCCAACATGACAACCATGATGTCATATCGATGGAGGGACGGCATGCTGCGGAAGATCGATTGCGTGATGGTCCCGGTGACGGACCTGGAAGGGGCGGCCGTCTTCTACACGCGGGTGTTCGGGCTCCATGAGCTGTGGCGCGACGACGCCGCGGTGGGCCTGACCATGCCCGACACCGACGCCGAGATCGTGCTGCACACCATGACGCTGGAGCCGGACGCCGGCGTCCACTACCTGGTCGACGACGTCCCGGCGGCGTTCGCCGCCTACCGGGACGCGGGCTGCGCGGTGCGCACGCCACCGTTCGACATCGCGGTGGGCCGGTGTGCGGTGCTCGAGGATCCGTACGGCAACGCGGTCTGCATCCTCGACCTCACCAAGGGCCGCCGTGACACTCAGACGTCGGCGTAGTTCCGGAGCAGTTGCAGCGCCCGCGCCCCGTACGGTCCCCGGGTCTGCAAGCCGGAGCTCTCCGCTGCGAGCCGGCGCGCGCCGACGCGGCAGAAGGCGCCGGCGGCGCCGCTGATGACCGACTCCGCGCCCGGATCGCCGAACTGCCACGACGAGCCGTCCGGCGCGATCAGGTCGCAGTGGACCGGCACGGCAGGCAGTCCGGCCAGGCTGAACGCGTACGGCAAAGTGCTGTGCCCCAGCCAGGCGACGTGCCGCAGGCGCGTCGTGTCCGGATAGCCGATGCCCAGTGGCATGGTGATGTCCAGGCCGTGCGCCCAGTGCTCGGCCAGCCGCGTGGTGGCCAGGGTCCGTGGTTTGAGCGAGGTGGTCACCCAGCGGACCGGCCGCTGCGGGTCCGCGGACCGCAGCGCCTGGACGGCCGCCCGGCGCGCCACCCGCCAGCGCTCGAAGACGGCGGCGGGCTCGGCCGGTTCGGCGAGCACCATGGCCGCCATCGCCTCGTCGACGGTGCCGCCGTAGCTCCGCCACTCGATCGCGTCGGGGTTGCCCCGCACGGTGGCCCGCACGCCCTCCTCGGTCTGGGCGAGGTGCAGCACCACGTCCGAGACCGTCCAGCCGGCCGCCGCCGACGGGGCGAGCCAGTCGTCCGGTTTCAGCCCGGCCAGGACGGACTCCAGCTGCTCCTGCTCGGCCTCGAGATCGTCGAAGATGTCCACCGAAGACGCCACGCCAGCATCCTATGTGGAAACCGGCCGTAGTAGTCTGGCGGACTTTGCTCCGCACGGAAGGATCCGACGTTGGCCGAGTACCCGCCCGAGATCACGCAGCGTTTCCACGGCACCCCCGACCAGATGGCCGCCGCCCTGGTGGGTGAGCGCCCGGCGAGCTGGGAGTCGATCGTCATCGAGGAGTACGACCCCCGGTGGGCGGACCGTTTCACCACCGCCGCGGCCGCGCTCCGTGAACTCCTCGGCGAGGCCGTGGTGAGCGTCGAGCACGTCGGCTCCACCTCGGTGCCCGGCCTGGCCGCCAAGCCGGTGATCGACATCGACCTGACCCTGAAGGACAACGCCGACGAGGCGGCCTACGTGCCCGCGCTGGCGACGCTCGGCTACCGGCTGATCCTGCGGGAGCCGTGGTGGTACGGCCACCGGATGCTGGTCAGCGCCGCCGAGGACGTCAACCTGCACGTCTGGCCGCCGGGCGCGCCGGAACCGGTCCGGCACCTCCTGTTCCGCGACTGGTTGCGCACGCACCCCGACGACCTCGAGCGGTACGCGTCGACGAAGCGCCGCCTGTCGGCGGAGACGACCGACCGGCCCGGCGACTACAGCCTCGCCAAGAACGAGGTCATCGACGAAATCTTCACCCGTATCTTCAGTGCGTGACGACAGACCGGCGGAATGATCGCGACGCGGTGCTGGCACGGCTCGCGACCCTGCGGCAGCATCAGCGCGACGGGCGGCGTTCACCCCACAAACCGCTGCTGGTGCTGCTCGCGCTGGGCCGCCTTGCCGGCACCGGATCCAGCGACCTGCCGTGGCACGAGGCACGAACCCGACTCGGCGCGCTGATCGACGAGTTCGGGCCCGCATCGACCACGAGCACCACGCAGAGCGCCGCCTACCCGTTCACGCGGCTGCGCTCCGACCGGATCTGGGTCCTCGACCAGGACACCCCGATGGACGCGATCGGGCCGCTGACGGCACAGCGGGTGACCGGCCGGTTCGCGCCTGACGTCGAGCGGGTGCTGACCGCCGAGCCCGGACTCGTCGCCTCCGCGGCGCGGGCCCTGGTCACCAGCCACTTCTCCGACACGGTCGCTCCCGACGTACTGATGGCTGTCGGTCTGGACCCGGACATCGTGCTGCATGCGCGCGACGCGCTGCCGGATCCGTCAGGTCTGGCGGACCGGCAGCGGGACGCTGCCTGGCGGCGGCGGATCCTGCAGGAGTGGGACCGGCAATGCGCGTTCTGCGGCTTCGACGGCCAACTGCTCGGCGCCACCGTCGGTGTCGAGGCCGCGCACGTCCGCTGGTTCAACCTGGGTGGCCCGGACGAGCTGGACAACGGGATCGCCCTCTGCGGCCTGCACCACAAGCTGTTCGACCGCGGTGTGCTCGGCCTCGGCACCGACCGGACGATCCACGTGTCCGAGTCCTACTCGGCGCGAACACCGGCCGGCAAGGCGGTCTACGACCTGCACGGCCGGCCGGTGCACGGTCGGCCGGGCCTGACCTTTCCTGCCGAGCGCCACCTCGCTTGGCACCGTACCCAGGTCTTCAAGGGGAGGCCGCTGGCTCAGGCCGGGTCGTAGCCGCCGGCGGCGATCTCCTCCAGCAGGGACCGGTGGGCCGGCTCCCACCCCAGCGCCCGCCGGGCCTTGGCGCCGCTGGCCTGCTGGTCCATCAGCAGCGCGCGCCCGAACTCCCCCAGCCGCTCCACCGTCGCCGCCGGGTCCTCCGGCACGACCCGCCCCTCCAGCCCGAGGCGCTGCGCGGCCGCCACACCCAGCTCCCGCGTCGTCGGGTTGTCCCCGCTCACCCCGAGATACGTCTCACCGTGCCCGCCGCGCTCCAGCGCCGCCAGGTAGAGCTGCGCGAGGTCGTCCACGTGCACCGTCGCCCAGTGCTGGCTGCCGTCCCCGATCAGCGTCAGCCCTTCCGCCACCCGCGCCGCCCCGGTCACCAGCCGCGGGATGCCGCCACCGTGCCCGTACACCACGCCCGGCTCGATGAGCACCGCCCTGATCCCCCGCGCATTCAGCACCCGCCGGTCGACCTCGGTGCGCCACGCCACGAGCGGCGGCGCCGCGTGTGGCGTCTCCTCGGTGATCGCCGAGCCGGGCCCGTGCACCCACACCCCACCGGTGCGGAGGAACGTGCCGTCGAGCCCGGCCAGGACCGCGTCGGCGAACTCGTTCTCGGCGGCCGCGCTGCTCGCGTCGCCCGGGCTGGCGGCGTGCACCACGGCGTCGCTCTTCTCGGCGAGCTGCCGGACGAGCCCGGCGTCGCGCATGTCACCGACGACGGCGCCGGCGATGCGGTCGGCGGCCGCGGGCGTACGCACCAGCGCGGTGACCGTGTGCCCGGCGGTGACGAGGGCGGAGTGGACAGCGGATCCGATGTAACCGGTCGCACCGGTCAGGAGGATGTTCATGTCGAACAGCCTTCCGCCGACGGCCAATCGTGTCCAACGAATGCTGTTCATAAGATCGATCGCCCAGGGCGATATAGTGCCGGGCATGGAGCAACGCCAGCTGGAGTTCTTCATCGCCGTCGCCGAGGAGCTCAACTTCACCCGCGCCGCCCGGCGCACCCACGCCGTGCAGTCCACGGTCTCGGCGAGCATCCGCGCCCTGGAGCGTGACCTCGGCACCCCGCTGTTCGACCGCAGCACCAGCCACGTCACGCTGACCGCCGCCGGCCGGGCGCTGCTGCCGGAGGCGAAGACCGCCCTGGAGTCGCTCGACGCCGCCCGCGCCGCGGTCGAGAGTGCCGGCCTGGGCCTGCGCGGCAACCTGCGCGTCGGCACCCTGGCCGGTCTCGCCGTGGTCGACCTGCCCAGCCTGGTCGGCGGCTTCCGCAAGCGGCATCCCGGCGTGCGGCTGCACATGACCATCGCCGCCGAGGGCAGCTCCGGCCTGCTCGACAAGCTGCGCTCGCACCGGCTCGACGTCGCGTTCGTCGGCGTCGACACGCTCACCGTCGACGGCGTCGACCTCACGCCGATCGCCACGTTCCAGCCGCGGCTGCTGGTGGCCGAGGACCACCCGCTGGCCGGCGAGAAGACCACCGATCCGGGCGCGCTCGCCGACGAGCCGTTCATCGACCTGCCCGCCGGTTACTGCAACCGGGTGCGCACCGACCACGACTTCCGCCGGGCCGGCCTGACCCGCACGGTCGTCGTCGAGGCCACCGACCTCACCACGATCCCGCGCTATGTGGAGGCGGGTCTCGGCGTCGCCGTGGTGCCGCCGCTGCGGGCCGAGGCGGGCGCCCGGGTCGTCGGTGTCGAGCTGGACCCGCCCGCGACGCCGTGGACCCTCGCGCTGGCCCGCCCGTCGGCGATCCCGCCGAGCCGGGCCCTGCAGGCGTTTTTGGCGCTGGTCCCGGCGCACACCGACGCCACCGGGGAGTACTAGCCGGGCAGCGGCGGATAGACGGCCGGCGCGGCGGTCCGCTGGCGGGGCCGGCGGCGGTGCAGGCGCTGCTGTTCCAGCGCGATCCAGTCGCGGCCGTCGGCGGCGACCGCCTCGAGGATCCGCAGCGCGCTGGTCACCCCGGCCGCGTCGGACGCCAGCCGGGCGAGCTGTTCCGGGTCCTCCAGCATCCGGTCGATCGACTCCTCGGCGAAGTCGTCGAGCAGCACGTCGAAGGCCTGCCCGTTGACCAGGGAGAGCCGGAACGCCTGCCGGGTCACGATCTTCTGCACCTGGGAGCGGGCGTCGACGTAGCGCCGGCCCACCTCGGTGACCTGCACCGAGCCGATCGCGTCGTAGCGGAACGTGGTACGCCGCTCCCCGGAGAAGGATCCGGTCGCGAAGTCCAGGCGGGCCTGCACCTGCCGTACCCCGCCCTCGGTGAGCAGGAACAGCACGACGACGTATGCCGAGTGCCGGAACGGGCCGCCGACGTAGCGGGCGCTGCGGCTGCGCGGGGCGGCTTCGGTGAGGGCCAGGTGGGCGAGGATGTCCCGGTTGGTGAGCCGGTAGTCGCCCATCACCTCACGCTTCCAGAACGCCAGGTCCAGGCTGAGCCAGCGGCCCATCTCGACGTCGCTCGGCCGGTCCGCCAGCCACTCCACCCAGCGCTGGTGCGCGGCGCACTCGGCGGCCCACCGCTGCTGGAACTCGTCGGTGTCGAGGGCGAGGCGTTTGCGTTCGCCGTACAGCGCGATGCCGCCGCGATGCGCCAGGCGCGCGCCGAACCACAGCAGCGGCCCGGCGACCACGAGGGCGCACAGGGTCATCGCGCTCATCGCGAGCAGCACCACCGCGACCGCGCCGGCCAGCGCGGCGATCCCGCCGAGGAACGCCGGCGGCAGGGCGGCCGGACGGTAGCGGCGGAAGTCGTCGAGGGTGCCGTCGCGCCACCGGCAGGAGATGTCGTCGGCGTGGTGGTGGACGAGCCAGCGCACCGCGTCCGGGCGGATCCCGCGTACCCCGTAGAGGTCGATGAGGTCGTCGCGCAGGGCCGTGCGCAGGCCCATGGTGTCGCGCCAGAACGACTCGCGCAGCTGCTGTTCGCGCGGCTGGTGCCCGGCGAAGGCCGCGTCGATCGCCTCGGTGACCGATGCGGCGAAGTCGCCGCGCAGCGAGTTGCCGCCCGGCCCCTGGAACGCGGCGCGGGTTCCGCCGGTGTACTCGGCCTCCTTGGCCGCCTGCCGCCCGCGCAGGAAGGCCCGTTCCAGGCCGTGCCGGACCACCGCGTAGCCGCCGCCGGCCACCAGGAGCAGCACCACGACACCGGCGGCCACGTTGGTCGCGGCCGCGGCCTGCACCAGCAGCGCGATCCCGGCCGCGGTGAGCAGGCCACCGCCGGCCAGCGGCAGCACGGTCGACTCCGCCGGCGCCGGCCGGGCGGCCTTCGCGACCGGCTCCGCCGGATCGGGTTCGAAGAATTTCGGTACGCGGGCCAGCCGGTCCGGTCGCGGTCGCATGTCCCGTACGTGGGCCGCGTTCAGTCTCTCGATGTGGTCCTGCACGACTCCGGAGAGGGTGAGGCTCAGGTGCCGTTCGATGTCGTAGCGGTCGACGTCGGGCAGCGACTCGTAGGCGTGCAGTGCCGCTTCCAGCGCGTCCATCACCGGCAGCCCGTCCGGCCCCACGTAGATCATCGCGTTCACCAGTGCCCGGATGGTGTCCACGCACCGCCACCACCGCCCGCTGGGGTGGCGCTCGGCCATGCCGAACGCCTCCTCCAGCTCGTCGCGGTCGCCGCCGCCGAGCCCGCTCAACGGCCGCCCGCTGAGCACCGACAGCACCCAGTAGTAGGCGAGTTCGGCTGAGCTGACCCCGTCCTCGGCGGCCAGCGCCCGGAACCGCCGGCGGGCCTCACCGGGTGCCCCGCTCTCCAGATATCGGACCCCCACCAGCAGTTTCTGCTCGGGCGTCGCGTTCGGCGGGGCCTGGAAGTAGTTGACGTCGCCGTGCACGTAGGCGGCCTGCACCCCGACGGTGGCGTTGCCGTCCGCCTGGTTGTGCCAGCCCGCCGGATCCGGCCCGCTCACGAGCCGAGACTCTCGACCGCGGCGGCCACCGCCCCGGCGAGCGCCCCGAGCCCGGCGACCCCGTCGAGCATGCCGCCGAGGCGCCGCAGCGCCCGGGCGGCCCGTCCCGGATCGGGTGCGGCACGCGCGACGCTGATCTCGTGTTCCGCCTCGCTCAGGGTGTCCGCGTCGAGCTCCCCACGCTGGTGGGCCTGCCGGATCGCGTCGAGCAGCCGGTCGAGCTCGGCGCCGGCGGCAGCGGGCCGGCCGACCGTGACGCTTCCCGTGTTCTGGCCGATCTGCACGCCCACCTGGGCGTTGCCGGAGGCGACGTTCTGGAACTGGTGAGTGGACATGGTCTGCTTTCGCCGAAGGTGTGAAAGGCTCGGCCGGAGCAGGGCAATTCTGGCCCGCCCCTTTCCGGCGGCAACCCCCGACGAACGGCCAGGCCACCCTCGACCCCGCTCTGACCTGCACCGCGATAGCCCGCCGCAGGGAAGATTCCCTCGATAGAGGCCCCGGTCGAGTGACGCTGGCACTATGCGGGCATGGATGCGCAGCTCGCCGTCGACGCGCAGGGCAGCGACCCGGGGAACTACACCTACATCTACCGGTTGGACCGGCCGTGAGTTCGCGTGGCGCCCCCGGCCCCACTCCGGGGGCGCCACGCGGGCCTCGTCAGCTGCGGTAGACGCCGAACTCGTGCAGCGAGTAGCCGTACGTCGTGGCGCGGCTGGTGCCGTTGACCCGCACGTATCGGCCGGTTCCGGAGACGTTCAGCTGGTCGAAGCCGCCGTCACCGGAGGCGGTGGTGTACACCGTGGTCCAGTTCGACCCGTCGGACGAGGTCTGCACGGTGTACGCGGTCGCGTACGCCGCCTCCCACGCGAGCTGCACGTGGTTGAACGACTGCACCGAGCCGAGGTCCACCTGCAGCCAGGCGGTGTCCACCCATTCGCTGGCCCACCGGGTACCGTAGTCGCCGTCCACCGCGTACGACGGCAGCTGCGGCCCGTTGGTGCCGGTCGGCTGGTGCGACGAGGCGGTGACGGTCCTGCCGCGGGCCAGGTTGGTGCCGGGCACGGTCGGCGGGACGACCTTGAACGAGCGCTGCTCGATGCCCACGTTGCCGTGCCCGTCGTAGGCGTACACGTACACCTTCCAGACCCCGAGCGCTTCCGGGGCCCGTACGGTGAACTGGCCGTTGCCGGTCTGAGTGAAACTCAGATGGCGCAGACCTCGGTTGCCGGTGATGTGCTTGTCGCTGGCCATCAGGTGATACCGGATCAGGTCGCCCTGCGGGTCGGTGGCGGTGGTGGACACCGTGAAGGTGCCGCCCGCCGGCACGGCGGTCTGGTTGCCCACCGTCATCGCGGTGATCTCCGGCGGCGTGTTCGGCGCGGCCTGCCCGGTGTAGGCCTGCCGCATCGCGTGATATCCGAGGCGCCGCCAGCCGCCGGTGGTGGTGTTGAGCCAGACGCCGCCGAAGTCGTTCTCGATCCCGTAGTGGAACTCGGTGGCGCCGAGCGCGACCCCGGGATCTCCCTTGATGGCGTTCCAGCTGTACGTGTATCCGGCCCGCTTCTGCAGGTCGGTGGGCTCGTTCGGCACCCCGTTGACGTCGTTGGGCACCTCCCACTCACCGGCCGGCCCACCCTCGGTGAGGATGTACGGCTTGGTGTAGCCGCCGGCGATCCAGTCCCGTTTGACGGTGTCGATCGCCCCGTAGGAGTTGACCGCGAGCAGGTCGAGCGCCGGCGCGTGCGGCTTGTAGTAGGTCCAGGCGTGCGTGTAGGCGTCGGTCGAGGTGACCGGGTGGTGGGGGTCGGCTCCGTGGATCGCCTCGGCGACCTCGTTGACGAACTTGGCGTAGGCCACCCGCCGCGCCTCGACCACCTCGGCGGAGAGCCCGTAGTTCTGCATCTCCAGGATGACCTCGTTGCCGACGTCCCAGAGCAGCACGCCGGAGCGGCCCTTCAGCTCGTTGACCTTGGCGACGATCTCGGCCTTGACCGCGGTCTTGTAGGCGGTGTCGTTGACGTAGTCGGCGCCGTGGTTGAGCCACAGTCCGACGACCACCTTGATGCCGTGCCGGGCGGCGGTGTCGAGCAGCAGCGGGGTGCTGGCGTCCGGGCCCCAGATGCGGATGGTGTTGACGCCCATGTTCTTCAGGTCTCGCAGGTATCCGTCGGCGGCGCCCTGCGGCGGGCCGTAGGTCATGCCCTTGACCTCCCACGGGGCGCCGTTGACGGTGAGCTGCCAGTTGCCCTGCGTACCGGTGACCTTGACGACGCTCGGCCCGGCGGGGACGGGCGGGTCGGTCATGGCCGGCGCCGTGGCGCCGGTCGCCCGGGACACGGTCACCGAGTCGATGCTCAGCACGCCGCCCGAGGTGGTCTCGGCGGTCGGCGTGGTGTGGCCGGCGATCGCGTTCGGCAGGGAGCCGCCGATGGCCAGGTCGAAGCGCAGGTAGAAGCCGTGGTGCACGGCGGCCTGCCAGGCGGCGACGCCGACCTGTGACTGGCGGACCACCCAGGTCTGCCGGCCGTCGAGGTAGAAGCGGATCTCCTCGTCGGTCCTGGTCCGGTCGATGATCTGGGTGTACTCGTGGTAGCCGGTCTGGCAGCCGGCGCAGGACGCGAAGCCGGAGGAGCGGCCGTCGTACTCGTTGCACGGCCCGCCGGGCGCGGTGCCGCAGTGCAGCGTCTGGGACAGCTCGCTGCGGCCGTTGACGCCGGTCATGATGTCGGTCTCGCCGACGCCCGGCCAGTTGGTGTAGTTGCCGCGGTAGGCGGCGCCGGTGGCGCGGAAGCCGGGCCAGTAGCCGAGGCCGTTGGCGACGTCCGGCTGCTTGAGCACGGCGCTGAACTTGAGCAGCTCACCGCGCTGCGGGGCGAAGTCGGTGCGCTGGGTCTCGATGCGCCCGGAGGTCCACTTCCCGGCGCCGTCGCGGATCGCTTTGATGGTGAGCTTGCCGGGTGCCGTCGAGGGAGACGTTGGCGGTCGAGTCGCTGGCGGTCTCCACCGAGCCGGTGCCCCAGTTGGCCGCGCCGCCCGGGTACTGGGTGCCGGTGCGCCGGATCCAGTTCGCCGCGCTCGGTGAGGTGTTCGCCGGCCCGTCGAAGGTGTCGGTCCAGATCGTGCTGAACTCGTCCGGCTCCGTCGTCGGCCCGCCGCCGGTGAGCACCTGGAACTCCCACAGCGAGTAGCCGTAGCCGGAACCCCGGGCGGTGCCGTTGAGGCGCACGTAGCGGCCGGTCGCGCTCAGGTCGATCGTCTCGGTGCCTCCGGCACCATTGCTCTGGGTGTGCACGGTGGTCCAGGTGGCGCCGTCCGCCGAGGTCTGGATCTGGTACGCCTTACCGAACGCGCCCTCCCACTGCAGGGTGACGCGGCAGATGCTGCGGCTGGCGCCGAGGTCGACGCGGATCCACTGCGGGTCGGCGAACTGGCTGGACCAGCGGGTGGCCGCGTTGCCGTCGAACGCCTTCTCCGGCCCGACGTCGGCGCCCTCGGACGAGGAGGCAGTGGCCGGCCGGCCCTGTGCCGCGTTCTCGGTGCAGCCGGCCGTCGGCGTGGACCCGCCGTAGACCTTGAACTCGTAGAGCGAGTACCCGTAGCCGCTGCCGCGGGCGGTGCCGAGCAGCCGCACGTAGCGGCCACTCGCGGTGACGTCGATCGTCTCGGTGCCTCCGGCACCATTGCTCTGGGTGTGCACGGTGGTCCAGGTGGCGGCGTCCGTCGAGGTCTGGATCTGGTACGCCTTACCGAACGCGCCCTCCCACTGCAGCACCACCCGGCTGATGCTCGCGGTGGCGCCCAGGTCGACGCGGATCCACTGCGGGTCGGCGAACTGGCTGGACCACCGGGTGCCGGCGTCCCCGTCGAAGGCCTTGTCCGCGCTGACGTCCGCGCCCTCCTGGGAGGAGGCGAGGGCGGGCTTGCCCTGGGACAGCAGGGTGTCGGCGGCGCTGGCGGCGGTCGTCACGGCCACGCCGGCGAGGCCGAGCAGCACCGCGAGGACCGCGGCGATACTTCTCTTACTCATGATCACGCCCAAGGGAAAAGGGGTTGGAAAGCGCTCTCCAAGCGAGGGCGATTGTTTCGCCCATGTTGCCGGGCGTCAATAGACAGCATTGACATCGGTGGTTCCGGAACCGGAGACTGCGCGGGTGTTCGCGAATCCCCGGCTTCTTCTCGCCTGCGCCGCGATGGTCACCCTGGCCGGATGCGGCACACCCGCGGCGACGGCGCCCTCCCCCGCTCCGGCCGCGTCCGCCACCCTCGATGCGGCGTTCGGCGGCACCGACCGCTCCTGGATCGAGATCAACATCGCGATGGACGAGGAGCTGATCCCGCTGCTCGCCCTGACCGCCGCGAACAGCGACGACCCGGCCGTCCGGGAGCTGGCGACGCAGGTCAGAGCCGTGATCGACGAGGAACTGGCGACCCTGCGGACGCTGCACACCGAGGCCGGCCTGCCGTCGGAGAACCCGCACAAGGGCATGCCGATGCCGGGAATGGTCACCCCCGAGCAGGTCACCGAGGCCGCCGCCAATCAGGGGCCGGCCTTCGACGCGATCCTGCGCGAGTGCCTCCGGGCACACCTGCGGCAGAGCCGCCAACTCGCCGACAGCGAGCAAAAAGCCGGCACCGAACCGCGCACGGTGGCCCTCGCGGAACGCATTTCCGCGAACCGCGAATTGTTTCTGAAAAAACTGTAATCGGGTTGCCGTCAAATCCGTCCGTGTGGGAGTTGAGCGCGCCGCGCCCAACTCCCACAGCGCCGGGTTACCGGGGCAGTTCGTAGTTCTCGTTGAGGGCGGCGCCGCGCTCCGGCTTGTACTGGTCGAAGCCGCGCGGGTTGCACTGCAGCCCACCGTTGATGCAGTGCCGCACCAGCGCGGCCAGCGTCGGCGGGTCCCAGACGTTGTAGACGTCGTAGTGGAACGAGTACCCGCGCCCGCTGGAGAACCGGACCTGCGACATGTCCCCGCTGACCGGCCACGCCATCTTGAACTCGATCATCGGCACGGCCACCGGGTGCGAGGCCGGGCAGACCCCGTTGACCGGGTACGACATGTGGCTCTTGTGGTCCGGCGAGTCGAGGTGGATGCCGTTCCAGCAGCTCGGCGCCTGGTAGCGGACGTTGAGCTGGGTGCCGGCCGGGCAGTTCGCCGGGATGTCCCAGTTGAAGGCGCTGTTGCCGCACTCGAAGCCCTCGACCGCGCCCGGCGCGTAGCGGAACTCGTCGAGCGTCGCGGTCGGGCTGCCGACCACATAGCGCAGGCCCGGCGGGAACGGCCGCACGCTGCGGTAGTCGATGACACCGCTCTTGTAGTAGATGACCTGCGGCCCGTCCGGCTGCACCGCGGTGTTGCCGTTGAGCAGCGTCGGCATCCAGTAACCGGTCTTGTCGCCGGGCGTGATGCAGCTGGTCCCGCCCGCCTGCAGCGACGCCAGGGTGGAGTTGGCGTTGGTGGTGCGGTTGCCCATGAACGTGTGCGAGTGCGAGGCGCCGGGCAGGTTGGGGAAGACGATCGGGTCGTCGTTGAGGTTGGTCCGGCTCACCGAGCAGTTCGCCTGGAACTCACGGTGGGTGACCGGCGGGTTCTGCGCGGGCGGCGTCGCGGTGGACGGGACGACGCCGGTGACCGGCGGGTTGGCGTAGACGTATCCCGGCCCGTCGGTCGGCTGCGGGGTGGCCGACGAGGTGCCGTAGACCTGGAACTCGAAGAGCGAGTAGCCGTAGCCGGTGGCCCGCTGGGTGCCGTACATCCGCACGAAGCGGCCGCTGCCGTTGACGGTGAGGCTCTGCCGGCCGCCGGTGCCGGCCGTGGTGCTGTAGACGGTGGTCCAGGCGTTGCCGTCCGGCGAGGTCTGGATCTGGAAGGCCCGCGCGTACGCCGCCTCCCAGTCCAGCACCACCTGGCTGATGGTCGCGGTGGCGCCGAGGTCGACGCGCAGCCACTGCGGGTCGGCCCACTGGCTGCCCCAGCGGGTGTCGGAGCGGCCGTCGAAGGCCGCGATGGCGGGCGACTCGCCGTTCTCCAGGGACGAGGCGAGGGCCGGGCGGCCCTGCGAGAGCAGGGTGTCCGCGGCTTGCGCGGACGGGTTGCCGACGAAGAGCAGCGCGCCGGCGAGCACCACGGCGCACACCGGCGCCAGGATCCGTTTTCGCATGGGGATCTCCACTGGGGGTGAGGACGGGACACGCTTGGAGAGCGCTTTCCAGTGTTGGTGTGCTTCGTCACGTACGTCAATGTTCTGAGGTTCCGGAACGCGGCTGTCCGGGGCCTCTGGGCAAGCGCTCTCCGTGCTATAAACGTCGGCATGCAGAGTGAGCGGCTGCCCACGCTCGAAGACGTGGCGCGCGTGGCAGGCGTCTCGCGCTCGACGGTGTCGCGTGTCATCAACGGGATCCGCAACGTCGACCCGCAACTGCACGAGCAGGTGTGGAGCGCCGTCGACCAGACCGGTTACGTGCCGAACCTGCTGGCCCGTTCGCTGGTCACCCGGCGCACCGGCACGGTCGCGCTGGTCGTCTCCGACTCCGAGACGCACGACGACGACCCGTTCATGAGCCGGTTCTTCTCCGACCCCTATTTCGGCCGGGTGGTCGGCGGCCTGATGAGCGTGCTGCGCCCGCTCGGTGTACAGCTGGCGCTGCGGATGGTCGGCGCCGACGGCCACAAGCGCCTGGTCGGCGATCTGCGCAACGGCCAGGCCGACGGCGCCGTGGTGCTGTCGCTGCCGGCGCACGACCCGCTGCCCGGCATGCTCGTCGCCGCCCGCATCCCGGCGGTGCTGATCGGCCGCCCGGCCGAGCCGGTGCCGATCAGCTATGTCGACCTGGCGAACGAGGCCGGCGCCGCGCTCGCCGCCGACCGGCTGGTCGAGCACGGCTGCCGGCAGATCGGCATGATCTCCGGGCCGGTCGAGGTCCCGGCCAGCGTCGACCGTGACTCCGGCTTCCGCCGGGCGCTGGCCCGACACGGGCACGCCTGGGTGCCGCAGCGGGTCGGCAACTTCACCAGGGACAGCGGTGAGCAGGCGATGCGCGACCTGCTGGCCGAGCAGCCCCACCTGGACGGGGTGTTCGCCGCCAACGACCTGATGGCGCTCGGCGCGCTGCTCGCGCTGCGCGACGCCGGCCGCCGGGTGCCGCAGGACGTGGCGGTCGTCGGGTTCGACGACAGCAGCGCCGCGGTCGCCGCCCGCCCGGCGCTGACCACCGTGCGGCACCCGCTGGAGGACATGGCCGCCGAGGCCGCCCGGCTGCTGCTGGCCCGGGTCGACGATCCGGGCGCCCGGGTCGCCTCGGTCATCTACGAGCCGACGCTGGTGGTGCGCCAGAGCGCCTGAATCACCCGCCCCCGGTGGGGTAATACGTCGATATGGCCAACCCCGAACAGGACAACCTCGGCAGCAGCACCGACCAGCACGTCGACGACCTCGAGGAGACCGGTACGTTCGTCACCGACGAACCGCCCCGCGGCGACGTCCCCGCCCACGGCAGCAGCAACGCCGGCGTCAACGCCACCCGGGCCAACCGTCCCGACCACGACAGGGACGACACCGAAGCCTAGGGTGGAACAGCGGTTCGAGAGCGAATCGAGAGCCGCGCCCGCCAGCATGGAGGGAGCCGGGCGGGGTCCTACGCCCCAAGCAACGGCCTCGCCCGGCCCCGCAGCGATCTCGGGAGGCTGCGGTGACCACACCGGATTACGACGATCTCTATCGCGCCGCCGGCTCCCGGCCGCCGTGGGAGATCGGCGGTCCGCAGCCGGCTCTCGCCGCGGTCCTCGACGACGGGATCCGGGGGCCGCGGGTGCTCGACGCCGGCTGCGGCACCGGTGACCTCGCGCTCGCCCTGGCCCGGCGGGGTTTCCAGGTGACCGCGGTGGACATCTCCCCGGTCGCCATCGAGACCGCACAGGCCCGGGCCGCCGCCGCCGGGCTGAGCGTCGACTTCCAGGTGCAGGACGCCACCCGCCTGTCACTGCCGCCGGCCGGTTTCGACACGATCGTCGACTGCGGGCTTCTGCACAACCTGCACCGGCACGGCGGCGCCGACACCTACCTCGCCCAGCTGCCCGCCCTGGCCGCGCCGGGCGCGCACCTGATCGTGCTGGCCGTCAGCGCCGCCGCGGGCGAGGGCTGGACCGTCACCGAGCAGTACCTGCGGGACGCTTTCGCCGAGCCGGCCTGGACCGGTGCCCGGATCGAGGAGACCGAGGTGGTCGCCCAGGTGGACGGCGAGCCGTTGAGCCTGCGCGGCTTCCTGCTCAGGGCAGCAGCGCCGCCACGTCCGGCTTCTCCTTGACCAGGCCGTCGGCCACGGCCAGGTCGGCGAGGGTCTGCACGGACGCCGTGTTGATGTCGGCCGGCCAGCGGGGCAGGATCAGCTTGTCCCGCGTCTCCGGCGGGATCTTGGTGTAGGTGGCGAGCACCTCCCGCACCTCTTCCGGGTGGCCGTCCGCATAGGCCAGCGAGGCCTTGATCGCCTCGGTGAAGCGGGCGGCCAGATCGGCGTCCTCGGCGAGCAGTTTCTGCGAGGTGAAGTACATCGCGACGGTGAGGTCGGGCGCGACGTCGACGTAGGGCGAGGCGATCCGGCGGGCGCCGGCCGCGATCGCCGTCTGCTGGAACGGCTCGACCACGAAGATGGCGTCGACCCGGCCGGCCTCCAGCGCGGGCACCTGGTCGGGGAAGGCCAGCTCGGTGAACTTGACCGCGGTGGCGTCGCCACCGTCCTTCTTCACCGACGCCTTGACGCTGGTCTCGACGATGTTCTTCAGCGTGTTGGCCGCGACCGTCTTGCCGGCCAGGTCCTTCGGCGACTTGATCGGGCTGTCCGCCTTCACGTAGAGGGCGCCGAAGTCCTTGCCGTCCTCGCCGGTCGAGTTGTTGCCGTTGGCGACGACCTTGATCGGCACCTTCTGGGTCTGGGCGATCAGCAGCGAGATGCTGTTGCTGAAGCCGAACTGGAACTGCCCGCTGAGCACGGCCGGCACGATGGCCGCGCCGCCCTGGGCGGTGGTCAGGGTCAGGTCGATGCCCTTCTCGGCGAACAGGCCCTTGGCTTGGCCGAGGTAGATCGGGGCGACGTCGACGATCGCGATGACCCCGACGTTCACCTTGTCCAGCTCGCCGGAGGCCGCCGGCTCGGGATCGTCGCCGCCGTCACCGCACGCGGTGACCGTGAGAAGCAGCGCGGCGAGAGCCGCGAGAACAGGACGTCGTCGCATCGGGACTCCTATGTCGGCCGGCCTTTCGCGGTCGATCTTATCGACATATGTGGATCTTCGCCGCCCTCGTTCAGCAGGCTCGCATCATGCTCGTAAACCCAGCCGAGCGCGTTGAACGACCAGGCCTGCGAGCCGGCTGTCAACTGCCGGTCACGCTCGCGCTGGGCGGGCCCGTCCGGCAGGTGGAAGCGGGTCTTGTTGCCCGCCGACATCTCCTGCAGCCGGGCGGTGCGGGGCAGGCGCAGCCGCTCGTAGCGCAGCAGCGCGTCCGGCACGGCGGCGTCCTCGCGCAGGCAGGCGGCGAGGGTGGCGCCGTCCTCGACGGCCTGCGCGGCGCCCTGGGCCATGAACGGCAGCATCGCGTGGGCAGCGTCGCCGAGCAGGGTGACCCGCCCGGACGACCAGCGCGGCATCGGCGGACGGTCGAACAGCGCCCACACGTACGTCTCGTCGGCGGCCCCGATGATCTCCCGGACCTGCGGATGCCAGCCCTGGTAGGCGGCGAGCGCGTCCCTGATCTCGCCGTGGTCGGTCCAGGACTCCCGGGTCCACCGGTCCTGCTCGATCACCGCGACGTAGTTGACCATCCGCTGGCCGCTGATGAAGTAGTGCACGAAGTGCTGCCCGGGCCCGAGCCAGATCTGCGCGGTCACCTCCAGGTCCAGGTGTTTCAGCCGGTCGGCGGGCACCACCGCCCGGTACGCCACGCAGCCGGTGAACCGGGCCGTGTCGGCGCCGAACAGCCCCTGCCGCACGGTGGAGTGGATGCCGTCCGCGCCGACCAGCACGTCCGCCGTGACGCGGTGACCGCCGGCGAACCGCACCCGCACGGACGAGCCGTGGTCGGTGAACCCGGTCAGCCGGTGCCCGGTGTGCACCCGCTCCGCGGGCATCGCGGCGGCGAGCGCGGCGAGCAGGTCGGCGCGGTGCATCTGGTAGTGCGGAAACCCGTACGTCGCCTCCAGCGCCTCGGCGAGCGGCGCGCGCAGCAGCGTGCGGCCGTCGTCCCAGCGGCGCTGGTGCCAGGCGAGCGGTTTGACGCCGGTCGCGGCGAGCGCCCCGGCCAGACCGAGCCCGTGCAGCACCCGTGACGCGTTCGGGCTGACCTGCACGCCGGCGCCGACCTCGGAGAGCCGGGCCGCCTGCTCGTAGATGTGCACGTCGAAGCCGGCCCGCAGCAGGCAGAGGCCGGCGGTGAGCCCGCCGATGCCGCCACCGATCACCGCGACCGACCGCTGCTCGTCCCCCATGGCCCGATCATTCATCGACGCCGGTCGCCGCGCTACCGGATTCTGGACAGCCGGCCGTTGATTGATTTGCTGGTCAGGGCGTCTCGATCAATCAATTCCGCGGATAGAAACACTCTCGGTCGAGCGCCGCGCACTGACGGAGGGCGGCGCTCCGGACGAAGGAGACACACGTTTTGAAGACGAAGATCGGTGCCGCTGCGGCGGCGCTTGCCGCCGGTGTCACGACGGTCGTCGCCGGGCCGAGCGCGGCGGTCGCCGCCGACGTCAACCCGTACTCGGCGTCGGCGATCTGCGGCTCGGGCTACACCGTGATCGACAAGCAGGTCAGTGAGGGCGAGTACTACATGTACCTGCTCTACAACAGCAGCAACGGCAAGAACTGCGCGGTCACGCTGAAGCAGGCCAACCTGGGCACGCCGACGCTGACCGACGTCTACCTGATGGGCCAGAAGGACGCCGGGGCGGCCGAGGACTACGGCAAGTTCACGTACTACGCCGGCCCGGTCTACCTCTACGCGCCGAACGAGTGCATCCAGTGGGGTGGCTTCGCCACGGTCGGCAGCAAGACGTACTACTACAACAGCCCGTGGGAGCACTGCGGCTGATCACTTGGCCACCGGGTACAGGCAGGCGGTCTCGGCGGCGGTGCTTCGCGGCGCTGTCGAGGCCGCCCGGCCGTCCAGGGTGCGCAGGTCGGCGACGGCGGTCGGGCTCTCCCCGCCCAGGCAGGCGACGGCGGCGAGCACGGGCGCCGTCCCGGCCGGCCGCCGCCAGGACACGGCGGCGCCACGGCTGGTCAGGGCGATCTGATGCCAGACCGGCGGGCCGTCCGGGGCGGCCGGGTCGGGATGGTAGGCGGCGTAGCCGACCACCTCGACGCCCGGTCCGGCCGCGTTCAGCGTCACCTGGTCGCCCCGCGCGGCGACGTCCAGGGTGATCGCGCTGGGTGCGGGCCGGTCGCCGGCGCAGCGGGTGGCACCGGCGCCGGCCGGCGGGTTGCCGTGCACGATCGCCGACGCGAGCACGCCGCCGCCGGCCACCTGGAACCAGCGCACGTCCGGGGTGCCGGCGGTGGCGTCGAAGATCGGCTCGCCGAGGCAGAAGCCGGTCAGGCCGACCGTGCAGCCGGGCGGGATCGTGTAGAGCTCGGGTTCCACGCGGGCCGGGCCCCGCCGGACCTTCGCCCCGCTGCCGTAGGTGGTCGCGGTGAACGCGGCGCCGTCCGCGACAGCCGGGCAGCCGGGCGCGGCGGGCGGCTTCCGCTTCGCCTCCGGCTCGTTCGACCGGGTTCCCCATGCGACGCCGGCCGCGGTCAGAGCGAGGATCAGCCCGGCCACCGTGGCAAGGCGACGGCCGACCGGCCGCGCCGCCGGCACGGCCGGCTCGCCCGCCTGCGGCGGCTCACTGCCGGAGATCGGTTCGGCGCCGGAGATCGGTTCGGCGCCGGAAACGAGAGTGCCGGAGACCGGCTCCGGCACGGGGTCGAGCTCCTGCCACCGGTTGCGCCAGGCCTCCTGGTCACCGTTCAGGGCGCCGACGTACGCCAGGAGCACGTCCAGTGACGGCCGCCGGGTGCCGCTCGCCGCCTCGGACAGGGTGGACGCGCTGTACCCGGTCCGGCGGGCCATCGCCCGGTAGGTCGGGCTGCCCGCCTCGGCCCGCAGCTTGCGCAGGTCGTAGGCGAGTGACTCGACCGGTCCCGCGGCCGGGTCGATCGGGCGTTCCTGGCGGGCCATCCTCTCCCCCTCCGCCGGAGCGGTACAAACCGGGAGATCCTACGTGGCTGTATCTCCGATGTGGACGGCCGGTCTCTCGTAGCAGTACTCCAGGCCGTCCTCCTCGTCCCATTGCTCGCCGACCTTGCGGAACCCGTACTGTGCGGCGAGCCGGTAGGAGGGCTCGTTGTCGGGGCGGATGCTCACCCGTACCCGAGAGACCTGATCGTCGTCGGCCGCGCGAGCCAGCAGGGCTTCGAGGGCGGCGCGGGCGTAGCCGCGCCGCCGCTGCTCCGGATCCACCGCGTAGCCGATCTCGACCAGCCCGGTGGCGTCCGGCGGCTCGTGAAACCCGGCCCGGCCCACCGCCAGGCCCCGCTCCTCGTCCCAGATGATCCCGGTCACCCAGGCGGCGCTGGCCGGGTCCTCGTCCCACTGGCGGCCGCGCATCTGCCACACCGCCCGGCATTCCGGCCCGGCGAGATAGGCGGAGGCCGGCACCGGGCTCATCGCGTTCGCCGCGGCGAGGTCACCGTCGGCGAGCGCCCGGAACACCGGTCCGCTCAGGTGCACGATGCGCACCCGTGGGCCGCGGTTGTCGTCAACTGGTCGCTCGATCACGGTGCGAGGGTGCCGCATCCGCCGCCCGGCGGGTACCGATTTTTCGCAATGATCTCCGCGGCGATGTCGGCGGCGGGCCGGCCGTCGGTGCCGACCTCCAGGCCGCCGAGGCCGGCCAGGGCCCGCAGGTTCTCCGCGGAACGGGCCGCGACCTCGGCCAGGTGGGCGGCCGGGCGGCCGGTCAGCTCGTCGCCGGCCAGGGCCGCCGGGGTCTCACCACGGCCACGGCGGGCGGCGCGCTCGGCCAGCGTCTGCGGGCTCGCGGTGAGGCGGCACAGGGTGAGCGTGGTGGCGGGCAGGGCCGCCCGGTAGGTCGCGAGGTCCCGCGGCCGGTCGAGCGGGCCGACGGCGACCAGGCAGTCCGCCCCGGCGTCGCGGAAGGAACGCCAGACCGCGGCGAGGTTGGCGGCCTTGAGCCGGTGGTTGCCGGGGTCGGTGTCGTGGGCCGGGCGGCGGAACCCGATCTGGTCGAGGTCCACGAAGGCGGCGTTCACCCCGGCGAGCCGCAGCTGGTGGTAGACCTGCCAGCCGATGGTCGACTTGCCGATCGCGGCCGGACCGCAGACCCACAGGACGTCGCCGGGCGTCGCCGGCAGCCGGCTTCCCGGCGGTTCCGCGGCAAGGGCCGGCGGCTCCGGCAGTTCCGCGGACAGGCCCGGCGGCTCTGCGGACAGGCCCGGCGGCTCCGCGGTCGGTGCCGACAGCGGTGGACCCGGCGGCTCCGCGGCCGTGACCGGCGGCTCCGCTGCAGGGGCGGGCGGCGGCCAGCCGGTGCGGGCCAGCACCCGGTCGGCCACCTCGGCGACGGTCAGGCCGGTGGTGTCCACCCACAGCGCGTCCGGGAAGGTTCGCTTCAGGGTGGCGGCGTGCGCGACCGAGTTCGCCAGATCGTCGCCCGGATGGTTGCGGGCCGCCAGCCGCCGGGCCAGGTCGGCCTCGTCGGCGTGCAGCAGGCAACTGGTCACCGCCGCGTGCGGGACGAGGGCGGTCTCCACGCCGCGCGCCGGATCGGTGACGCCGGAGACGAGCAGGCAGCAGACGCCCGCCGCGCGGAAGTTGACGGCGAGCGCGTCGAGGGTGCGGGCCTGCAGCAGGTGCCGGCCGTGGTCGCCGGCCGGTTCCGGCGCCCAGTGCCCCGGCGCCGGCGGCCCGTAACACATGCCGAGCTGGTCGATGTCGACGAAACCGGCGTCCACCCCGGCCGCGGTGAGCCGGGTGAACAGCTCCCAGGCCACGGTCGACTTGCCGGCGGCGGACGTGCCGGACAGCCAGAGCAGCGGCAGCATGGCCGCGAGTATCGCGGGCCGGCGTGCGGTCGTCGACCGAATTCCGCGCCGGTCAGAGCAGACCGTGGTCGCGGGCTTTGACGACGGCGTCGCCGCGCCGGGAGGCGGCCAGCTTGCGGTAGATCGATCGCAGGTGGGCCTTCACGGTGTTCACCGAGATGCCCAGCTCGACGGCGATCTGCCCGGCGCTGAGATTGGTCGGCAGGAACCGCAGCACGTCCGCCTCCCGGTCGCTGAGCCCGCCGGCACCGGTGTCGTGCGGTGACCTGCGCGCGGCGCGAATGTCCGCGAAGAGCTGATCGGTGAAGGCAGTGCGATCGCACAGGTGCAGCAGTTCCTCCAGCCGGCCGCCGGCCTGGTGCCGGAACGGCCGCCGGATTCCCTCCCGCTCGGCCAGCGAGACCGCGCCGCCGAGGAAGTCCACAGCCCGGCTGGCCTGCCCGTGGGCGTCGGCGAGCAGGGCGTTGAGGATGCCGGCCTCGACGGTGGCGACGGTGTGCGGCAGTGCGGTGGGTTCCGGGGCGAGCAGCCGCTCGGCGAGGCGGAGGTCGCGCAGTGCCAGGGCGGCACGGGCCTGGACGACGCGTCGCGGCAGGTCACCGGCCGTGCCGGGATCGCGGTGCGCGACCCGTTCGGGATGGCCGGCGGCCAGCTCGGTCTCGTCGTCGAGCAGCGACAGCCAGCCGTCCAGGGTGGGCACCCGGGTCCGGGGGTTGCGGTCCTCGCGCGCGGTGCGCAGGTGGTGCCGGGCCAGTGCGGGGTCACCGTGTGCCAGGGCGAGGCGGGCCTGGACCCCCGACAGCACCAGACGCTGAGCGGCCTCCGGATCGTTGCGGTGTGCCTGTGCTCCGGCGTGCAGGGCTTCCTCGGCCGCGACCAGGTCGTGGCGGTCCAGGTGGACCAGGGCGAGGGCCAGGTACGCGGCGACCGCTTGCAGAGTCGTCGCCCAGCCGCCGCGGTCGGCGAGGTCACGGGCCCGCCCGGCCAGGTGCGCGGCCTCGTGCACGGATCCGCACATGACCTGCAGCAGGGCCAGATGACCGGCGGCGTTGATCTCGGCGAGTTCCAGCCCGGCGGCCCGGGAGGCGCCCGCGGCTGCCCACAGGTCGCGGGCGGCCGCTTCGGTGCGACCGGTCCACAGCTGGGCGACGCCCCGGTTGTTCAGGGCGATGGCGCGGTGCTGGGCGGCCGGGGCGCCCTCGGCGGCACCGCCCTCGGCGAGCAGGGCGAGCAGCTCGGTGCCGCCGGCGGCAACGGCCGGCATGTCGCCGACCGCCCGGTCCACGGCGAGTTGCAGGGTGAGCACCATGACCTCGACCGGGCGGTGCTCGCCGTTGACCGACCGGCTGCGCAGCAGCTCGCGGGCGCGGTGCAGACGGGCCGGGATGGCGTCGTAGTCGCCGGCGTGGAAGAGCAGGACGGCCGCGCAGATCATCAGTTCCGGGGTGCTGTCAGTTCGTCAGCCGGCACCTGCTGCAGGACGCGCACCAGCGAGCGGCGGTGCGCGGAGAGGATCAGCGGCGCGGCCTTGCCGGTCACCAGCCGGCCGACGTACGCCCAGTCCCGCGCCGCGATGGCGTGCGACAGCGCCTCCATCACCTCGTTGTTCGCCGCGTACCAGCGGGCGGCGCGCCGGTGCAGTTCGGCGACCGCGGCCGGCGTCTCCCGGATCAGGTTGTGCCCGAGCGCCTCACGCAGCAGGTGGTGGTAGCGGAACCAGAGCGGTCTCTCGCCGAGGCGGACCACGAAATCGTTGTCGTTCTCCAGGCTCTCCAGGGTGCGCTGGCTGTCCGGCTGCGCGGTGATCGCGCTGGCCAGGCCGGCGCAGAGCCGCTCGCAGATGCTGGTCTGCAGCAGGAACCGCCGCTGGCGCCGGGACCGGCCCTCCAGAACCTCGCTGATCAGGTATTCCTCGACGCCGCGCAGGTCACCGGCGAAGTCGGCGAGCCGGCGCCCGCCGTCCGGAGCCGCCAGGAAACCGGCGCCGAGGTTCAGCCCGACCGCCCACCCCTCGGTACGTTCCAGCAGCGCGGCCAGGTCCTCCGGGGCGGGACGCGGCCCGTGCCCGTCGATCAGTGCCGCCGCCTCCTCGGCGGTGAACGCGAGGTCGGCCGACCGGATCTCGGTGACCTGCCCGGCCGCTCGCAGCCGGTGCAGGTTGAGCGCCGGGCGCGACCGGCTGATCAGGACCAGGCGCAGCCCGGCCGGCGGGTGGCGCAGCAGGTCGTCGATCTCGTGCAGCACCTGACCGTCGGTGATCTCCTGGAAGTCGTCGACGATCAGCACGCTCGGGTACGGCAGCCGGCCCAGCCCGTCGGCGAGGCGGCGGGCCCGCTCACGTTCGCCGGGCGGCACCGAGCCCAGCTCCGCGAGCGGATTGCCGGCGGGCACGGCGCCGGCCACACGCAGGGCGGCGATCACGTACGCCCAGAAGATCTGCGGATCGTTGTCGTGCCGGTCCAGGCTGAGCCAGGCCACCGGCCGGGTCTGCGTCTGCGCCCACGCCGAGACCAGCACGGTCTTGCCCCAGCCGGCCCCCGCGCAGACCAGGGTGACCGGCGTGCCCAGGCCGGTGTCGAGCAGGCCGAAGAGGCGTTCCCGGTCGACCCGGGAGCGCATCGGCTGCGGGCGTGCGGTCTTGGCCTCGATCAACGGCATGGACAAGGAGCGCCACCTCGCACCAACCAGGATTCGGCGCTAGCCAAGCACGTTGTTGAGCGCTGATGCAACAACCCGTTCAGCCGGTGGGCGCCCCGACGGTGCGGCGCACGCTCCAGTCGAAGCCGCCCTCGCAGACCACCGTGCCGCTCGCCGCGCTGACGCTCGCCGTGGTGGTGAAGCGGGCCCGGTCCGTGGTGCCGGCGAAGACACCGGTGAGCTGGGCCCGGGCCGTGTCGTCGAGGACGCAGGTGGCGGTGAGCCGGCCCCGGGCGGGCGCCCGGAAGCGCAGCCTCGCCGAACCGCCCAGCGGAACGATGCCCTCGAACGCCGCCTCGGTGGGCCCGGCCGCGATGATGGCCGCCAGGCCGGCCGCGTCGATCAGCGTGATCAGCCCGCTGGAGTGCAGCGATCCGATGACGTTGGTCAGCTCCGGCCGGACGTCCAGGGCGACCACACCGACGCCGTCGGCGGCTCGCAGCACCTCCAGGCCGGCGGCCTGGTGCGCCGGGATCGAGCCGAGCAGGGTGCGGGCCAGGCCGGTCAGGTCCATCCGCCCAGGTTGACCGGCCGAGGTGAACGACATCTGTCGTGCTGTCGGCCGATGGCCGTCGTTTCCCCCGCCCAGCGGCGACCTGCCCCGCCCGGCAGTTCGCCGCAGCTCACCATCCGCCAGCACCTGGCGCCGGCTCACACTCCGGCAGGACCCCTGCTGGACGCTCATACTCCGGCGGCGACCGCGGCGGCGACGAAGAGCACCTGCAGGGCGGTGCGCTGCGGCAGCGGGGTGACCGGCCGGCCGCCGAGGGTGCGGGAGCGCCGGGCGGCGGAGACGTTGGCCGGGAACATCGCCAGCATGAGCAGCGCGAGCCCGGCGGCCGCGAACGGTGCGAGACGCGGGATCAGCAGGGCGATCGCGCCGGCCAGTTCCAGGACGCCGGTGACCGTGACCAGCAGGCCGGGCCGGGGCAGGCCGGGCGGGACCATCGCGATGAGGTCGCGCCGCATGGCGGGTGGATAGAAGTGCACCACCCCGGTCACCACGAACATCAGCGCGAGGCCGCCGCGCAGGGCGGGCTGCCAGGCGTCCAGGGCGTCGACGCCGGCCACGCCGAGCAGCCGGAGCACCACGAAGCCGCCGATCAGAGCAATCAGAGGAGCCATCACCATCACCTTTCCAGTGGAAAGTTTCCACTGGAAAGATAGCGCGCTGGCGCAATGTTGCCAATGGCAAGATAGGATTTCGGGGTGACGAAGACCGAGCAGCCGGGCTACCACCACGGCAACCTGCGGCGGGTGATGCTCGACGCCGCCCTGCAAGCCATCGAGGAGTCCGGCCCGACCGGCTGGAGCCTGCGGGAGCTGGCCCGCCGCGCCGGGGTCTCGCACACCGCGCCGGCACACCACTTCGGCGACAAGACCGGGCTGCTGACCGCGGTCGCCGCCGAGGGTTTCGAGCTGTTCGCCACGGCGCTCACCGCGGCCGGCGACGACTTCTTCGAGGTCGGCACGGCCTACGTCGGCTTCGCCGTCACCCACCCGGCGCATTTCCGGGTGATGTTCCGACCGGAGCTCTACCGTCCCGACGACCCGGCCGTCAGCCCGGCCCGCGAGCGCGCCGGGCAGATCCTCGCCGCCGGTGGCCGCGAGCTCTCCCCCGGCCCGGGCCGCGACCGCACCACCACCGTGGCCGCCTGGTCGATGGCGCACGGCTTCGCCAGCCTCTACCTCGACGGGGCGCTCGCCGACGGCGCCGAGATCGACCCGGTGGCCGTCGCCCGCGACATCCTCGGGCTGACCTTCGGCCACCTGCGCCCGGGAGCGACCACGCCGAAATAAGCGCGGAAGCGGTCACGCCGCGGTGAGCGCGGTCACGCTCCGGTAAGCGCGGAAGCGGTCACGCCACGGTGAGCGCGGAAGCGGTCACGCCGGAATGAGACCGGCCAGGGCGGTGCGGGCCTCGCTCAGGGTGGCGATCTGCTGGTCCAGGTCGGACAGCCGCTCCCGCAGCAGCCCGGCGACGCATTCGTCCACATCGGGGCCGGCGCCGGTCACGCAGGGCAGCACCTCGCGGATCGTCGCGGTCGGCAGCCCGGCGGCGAGCAGCGCCCGGATCTGGCGGACCACCAGTGGGGCGCCGGAGTCGTACCGCCGGTGGCCGGTGCCGCTGCGCTCGGCGGTGAGCAGGCCCTGCTCCTCGTAGTAACGCAGCAGCCGGATGGACACCCCGGTCTCGCGGGACAGGGCACCGATGCGCATGAGCCACCTCACAAGCGCTTGAATCTCACATCGGTGAGAGATTCTAGCGTCGACCGCATGAGCGAAACGATCTTCTCCATCGGCGGCGACCTTCCGGTACGCCGCATCGGGTACGGCACCATGCGGCTCACCGGGACGCCGGAACCGGATCCGGCCACGGCGCCGGTCTGGCACGGGCCCACCGACCGGGACGCGGCGAAAGCGGTGCTGCGGCGCGCCGTGGACCTGGGCGTCAACCTGATCGACACGGCCGATGCGTACGCACTGGGGGCGAGCGAGGAACTGGTGGCTGAGGCGCTCTACCCGTACCCGGAAGGTCTGGTGATCGCGACCAAGGTCGGCGTGGCGCGTCCGAGCCCGGCCGAGTGGGTGCCCGTAGGGCATCCGGCCTACCTGCGTCAGCAGGTCGAGTTGAGCCTGCGCCGGCTGCGCACCGACCGCATCGACCTGCTGCATCTGCATCGCATCGATCCGACGGTGCCGTTCGCCGAGCAGATCGGCGCGCTGCGCAGGCTGCGCGACGAGGGCAAGATCCGGCATGTGGCGCTCTCCGAGGTCGGCGTCGCCGAGCTGCGCGAGGCGTCCCGGATCGTGCCGATCGCCGCGGTGCAGAACCAGTACAGCGTCTCGAACCGGATCCACGACGAGGTGGTGGACCACGCGGCCGCGCACAAGATCGCCTTCCTGGCGTTCTTCCCGCTCGCGATGGGTGAGCACGCCCGCGCCGGGTCCGCGATCGCCGAGGTGGCCGCTCGGCTCGGCGCGACACCCGGGCAGGTGGCGCTGGCCTGGCTGCTGCGCCGCTCCCCCACGCTGATCCCGATTCCCGGCACCACGTCGATCGCGCACCTCGCCGAGAACCTGGCCGCGCTCGACCTGGAACTGCCGGAGGCCGAGTTTTGATCAAAGGCGGTGGGGCAAGCACCTGGCCATGACCACCACGCTGAAAGCCCTCGTCCTCGGCTGCTCCCTGAAGAAGTCCCCGGCACCGTCCAGTTCGGAACTGCTCGGCCGCGAGGTGCTGACCGCGCTGGCCGACCACGACGTCGACGGGGAGCTGCTCCGGGTCGTCGACCACGACGTCCGGTTCGGTGTCACCACGGACGAGGGCGACGGCGACGCCTGGCCCACCATCCGGGAGAAGATCCTGGCGGCGCAGATCCTGGTGATCGCCACCCCGATCTGGCTGGGCCAGCCGTCCAGCGTCTGCAAGATGGTGCTGGAACGCCTCGACGCCGAACTGTCCGAGACCGACGATCAGGGCCGCCTGCTGACCTACGGCAAGGTGGCCGCGGTCGCGGTCGTCGGCAACGAGGACGGCGCGCACCACGTCACCGCGGAGGTGTACCAGGCGCTCAACGACGTCGGGTTCAGCCTCGCGGCGTCCGGCGGCACCTACTGGGTCGGCGAGGCCATGCAGGGCGTCGACTACGACCAGGCCGGGCCGAAGCCGGACACCACCGGCAAGGCGACCGCCACCCTGGCGGCGAACACCGCCCACCTGGCCCGGCTCCTGCAGGCCCAGCCCTACCCGGCCGGCTGATCGGCCGACTTGGCGTCCTGCTCGATCTGGGCCGGGTCGGCCTTGAGGTCCTTGGCGGCGAGCTTCTCGGCGCGGGCCATCGCCCGTTCCACCTTGGCGCCCATGTCCGCGACGGCGATGACGATCAGCCCGGCCTGGCCGGCGTCGAGGCTCTCGCCCAGCTCCTTGAGGTCCTGGCGGCTCATCCCGGCGGCGGCGTGCCCGGCGAGCGCGCCGAGCAGCGCTCCACCGCCGGTGGTCGCCGCGAGCAGGCCGCCGCCGACCGCGGCGAACGGGAACAGCGCCACGACCAGGCCGGTGGCCAGTCCGAATCCGCCGCCGAGCACCCCGCCGACCCGGGTCGGGGTCTCGTGCTTCTTGACGATTTTCGTCTTGCCGTCGGCCCGGCGCTCGACGACGGCCGCGTCGTACGCGTCGATCAGGCGCGCTTCGGTGTGCAGGTCCTTGACCAGTTCGTAGTCCGCCTTGGCCGCGTCCACGGAGGCGTAGACGCCGACGTAGGCAAGAAATGTGTCGACAGCCATGAGCTGATGCTCGTCGACGGCTACCGGGCGCGCCTCATCCCTGGGAGGTGACTACCCGGTTGCGGCCGGCACGTTTGGCCGCGTAGAGGCGGCGGTCGGCCTCGGCCAGCAGGTCCGCCTGGTTCGCGGGCCCGGCCGCGCCGGTGCTCACCGCGCCGATGCTGACGGTGACCGGCAGCTCCCCGGTGATCGGCGCCCAGTGGTGCCCGGCCACCCGCAACCGGACGGCGTCGAGCAGGGCGGTCGCGTCGCCGGGCAGCACCAGCAGGAACTCCTCGCCGCCCATCCGCGCCGCGAAGCCGTCGCCCACGACGTCCGCGAGGAGTTCGGCGACGGCCATCAGCACCCGGTCGCCAGTGTCGTGCGACAGCGTGTCGTTGATCCGTTTGAAGTGGTCGAGGTCGAGGAGGGACACGGTCACCGCGGTGCCGGCGGCGGCCGCCGCGGTGAGCACGTCGGGCAGCCGCTCGTCGACGTAGCGGCGGTTCCAGAGGCCGGTGAGCGGGTCGCGGCGGGCCTGCTCGCGATAGCGTTCGGCGTCGCGGCGGGCCTCCGCGGTCTCGAAGACCGCCTGCCGGGCGCGGGCCTTCGCCTCCTGCTGGGTGGAGCGCAGCTGTTCGCTGGCCGCGTGGTAACGCTTGTACTCGGCGAACGCGGACCGGTGGTCCCCGGCGGCGGCGAACAGTTCGGCCTGCTCGGCCAGGACGCGCACCCCGACGGCGGTCAGCTGGTGCTCGGCGCAGAGCTGGCGGCAGCGGTCCAGGCTGGCCTGCGCCCGGTCGAGCGCGCCGCGGTGCCGCTGGGCCACGGCGAGAGTCAGGGCGGCCTCGGCGGCGTCGTGGGCCTCGTACCACGGTGGCGCGTCGTAGACGTCGCGCAGGATCTCCTCGGCCTCGGCGTAGCGGCCGGCGCTGATGTGGATGTTCGCGACCGTGTCGCGTTCGACGATGAGCAGGTCGCGGCCGATCGCGCGGGCCGCGCGGTACATGCGTTCCACCGCGGCCAGCGCGGTGCCGGCGTTGCCGGCCTCCAGTTCGGTGTACGCGAGGTTGTTCAGCACCAGCAGCTGGCGGGTCAGGTCGCCGATGCCGACGGCGATGCTCTCCGCCTGCCGGTATCGCTCCCGCGCCTCGTCGGTGGAGCCGTTCTCGGCGAGCGAGTTGGCGAGCCGGATCAGATGGATGATGCGCAGCCCGGCCGGCGCCCCGTCGTCGAGCAGGTCCACCGCGCCCAGGGCGTGTTCCAGGCTGGCCGCGTGATCGCCCAGGTAGTGGAAGGTGAGCGCCAGGTGGAAGTGGCTGCGGGCCAGCAGCGGCCGGCAGTCGTGCTGTTCCGCCCACCGGTGGGTGGTGAGGAAGACCCGGGTGGCGTGCTCGACGTCGCCCTCGCGGCGGCGCATGTCGGCCTGCACCAGCCGGGCCCGGTGTGCGGACACGACGTCGCCGAGCCGGTCGGCGGCCGCGGCGACGGTGGTCGCGCGGGCGAGGATGGCCGCCACGTCGTGCCCCTCGTGGTTCTCGAGGTCGTCGAGTTCGGCGGCAACGTCCAGGGTCACCGCCGACGTATCGGCACCGGGCGCCGGAACTGAAGCAAACAAAACCCTCAGCCCGCACCCCGCCCCGCCGATGTCTGGCGACCGTATCGCAACCGGCACGCTACGGAGGACGCACGATGAGACGTACGAACAAGGTTGTGCGGACCGCGGTGGCGGCTGCCCTGATGAGCGGCAGCGTGCTGGCCGCGCCGGTGCCGGCGGCCGCCGCGACGGGTGGTGGGTGGCTGACCACCGTCCCGGCCGGCACCGGCGGGACCAGCCTGAAGGACGTGCGCACGATCATCGGCGCGGACACCGGGACGGCGGCGAGACTGACCGGCGACGGGGTGGGTGTGGCCCTGCTCGACACCGGGGTGGCCCCGGTCGCCGGGCTGCCGGCCGCGAACGTGGTTAACGGGCCGGACCTGTCGTTCGAGTCGCAGGCCGACAACCTGCGCTACCTCGACTCCTACGGGCACGGCACGCACATGGCCGGCATCATCGTCGGCAACGACAGCGCCAGCGGCGCCCGGGGCCTCGCCCCCGGCGCGCAGCTCACCTCGATCAAGTTGGGTACGGCGAACGGCGCCGTCGACGTCTCCCAGGTGATCGCCGGAATCGACTGGGTGGTTGAGCACCGCAACGACGACCCGAGCAACCCGATCCGGGTGCTGAACCTGTCGTACGGCAGCGGCGGCAACCCGTCGGCCGCGATCGACCCGCTGCAGTACGCCGTGGAACGGGCCTGGAAGGCCGGCATCGTGGTGGTCGCCGCGGCCGGCAACGAGGGCAACGCCGAGGCGCAGCTCACCAACCCGGCCACCGATCCGTACGTCATCTCGGTCGGCGCCGCCGCCACCAAGGGCACCGTGAGCACCGCCGACGACGACCTGGCCGCGTTCAGCAACAGCGGCACCACCGGCAAGCCGCTCGACGTGCTGGCGCCCGGCGAGTCGATCCTGTCCCTGCGCGACCCCGGCTCCAGCATCGACGACGCGTTCCCGGCGGCGCGCAGCGGCACCACGCTGTTCCGCGGCAGCGGCACCTCGCAGGCCGCCGCGGTGACCTCCGCCGCCGTCGCCCTGCTGCTCGAGGCCAAGCCGTCACTCACCCCCGACCAGGTGAAGAACCTGCTCAAGCGCGGCACCGCGCTGACCACCGGCAAGGCCGGCACGCTGAAGCTCAAGCAGATCAACGTGACCACCGCGCTGGGCCTGACCCCGGCCGCCGACAGCGCCCAGAAGCACCCGCTGTCCAGCGGCGCCGGCGAGATCGACGACGCCCGCGGCACCACCCGAGTCGTCAGCAACAGTGTGGCGCTGACCGGCGAGTTCAGCGTCTTCGGCCCGTTCCACAGCGCCAACTGGGCGGCCATGACCGCCGCCGGGCAGGCCTGGATCGGCGGCTCCTGGATGGGCACCACGGTCGCCGGCAACGGCTGGACCGGCACCTCGTTCGCCTCGAAGACGTGGGGCGCCGCGGTGTGGCCGGTCATCCCGTGGGGCGGCAGCCGGGTCTGGACCGACCCGAGCTGGTCCGGCCGCGCCTGGTCCGGCCGGGCCTGGTCGGCGGACGCGTGGACCGGCGCCCGTTACACCGCCACCGACGGCTGGAGCACCGCCCTCTGGGGTTAGGGCGCGTTCGCGCTCAGATAGGCCAACAGGACCGGGTCGGCTGCCCAGCCGGCCCGGTCGACCTCTTCACCGGTGCAGGTCAGCAGCGCCACCGTCACGGTCGTCTCGCCGCGCGCGATGACCCGCCAGGTGCCGCCGCTCTCCGCCCACCGGTCCAGCACCTCGATCGCAGGATTCGTCGACATACCTCATTCTGGCTCGCAGGCCGCATGATGGGGCATGCGGGAGCGCGGGGTGCTGGTCTCACTGGTGATCACTTCCAGCCTGCTCCCGGTCGCCCTCGGCGTCGCCGTCAACGTCGCCACCGGCGGGACGCTGCCCGGGCCGTTGCGCCCGCTGACCGCGCTGGCCTGGCCGGTGGTCGGCGTCCTGACCGTCATCACCGCCGCCCTGGCCATCTGGCAGGCCCGGCACAGCGCGGCCCCGGCAGCGCCGGTTCCGGCCCGCCCGGCGCCGGCCGATCTGCCGCTGCCGCCGGCCGGCCTTGCCGGCCGCGATGCCGAGCTCGCCGAGCTCGCTCGATGGACCACCGATGGCGTACGGGTGATCGCGATCACCGGTCCCGCCGGGGTGGGTAAGTCGGCTCTGGCATTGCGGCTGGCCACGCAGGTGGGCGCCCGGTTCCCGGATGGCCGCCTGTTCACCGATCTCGGCGCCGGCCGGACGACCGCCGACGTGCTGGCGTGGTTCCTGGCGGGTTTCGGCGAGCGGGTCGATCCGGCGCTCACCGAGCAGCAGCTGCTACGGCGTTACCGGTCGGTGCTGGCCGGCAAGCGGGTGCTGGTGGTGCTGGACGACGCCCCGGCCAGCGGCGTGGTGCGGCCGTTGCTGCCGACGGCGCCGGGCTGCCTGGCGATCGTCACCAGCCGGCGGCCGCTGACCGGCCTGGATGAGGCGGTCCACCTCCCGGTGGCGGCCCTGCCCACCGCCGCGGCGGTGGAGTTGCTGGCCGGCCTCGCCGGTTCTGACCGCGTGGCGCGCGAGCCGGCGGCGGCCGAGCAGGTGGTCCGGGCGTGCGGTGCGCTGCCGCTGGCGGTGCGGATCGCGGGTGCCCGCCTGGCTCACCGGCCCGCCTGGAGCGTGGCGGACCTGGCCGCCCGGCTGGCTGACGAGCGGTCCCGCCTGGACGAGCTGCACACCGGCGATCTGGCGGTGCGCAGCAGCTTCCGGGCGAGCTATGACGATCTGCCGGCGCCGGATCGGCGCGCTTTTCGGCGCCTGGGCGCGATTTCCGGGCGTTCGTTCGACACCGCGACGGCGGCTGCCGCCCTCGGCCCGCCCGACCGTGCGGCCACCGCGCCACCCGGCACGACGGACGGCCCTGGGCGGCAGCGGCAGCCCGGCGGCGCGGCTGCGGCGTCACCCGGCACGACGGACGACCCAGGGCGGCAGCCTGGCGGCGCGGCCGCGGCGTCGCCCGGCAAGAGGGACGAACCGGGGCGGCAGCCCGGCGGCGCGGGCGCGGCGCTGGAACGGCTTGTTGACGCCGGGCTGCTGGAGCCCTCGGCGCGCGACCGCTACCGGTTGCACGATCTGCTGCGCCTCTTCGCCCACGAGTGCCTGATCGCCGAGGAGTCCCCGGCCGAGCGTGCCGCCGCTCTGGAACGCCTGGTCGACCGGTATGCCGGCCTGGTCACCGGCGGCGCCGCCGCCGAGATCACTGCGGAGCGGGATGCTCTCGTCGCGATGCTGGCGCGTGCCGTCGACGACGGGCGGCCCGACGCGGCCTGGCGGCTCTGGCAGGCGACCGAGCGGTCCGCAACGCTGCGGGCCGACTACCGATTCCGGCTGGCCGCCGGCCGGCAGGCCGTCCGCGCCACCGAGGCGGGCGACGATGCCCGGCGTCAGGCCCACGCGCTGTGGCGGCTCGGCCGGGCCACCGACCTGGTCGGCGGCGCCGCGCAGGCCGTCGACCTGCTGTCCCGGGCGCTGCACCGATGGGTGGCCGGCACCGACGAGAACAGCCGCTGCCGCCTGCGCTGCGACCTCGCCAACGCGCTCGGCCACGTCGGCCGGCTCGACGACGCGGCCGAGCAGGCCCGAACCGCACGCTCCGGCTTCGCCCGGCTCGACGACGCGGCCAGCGAGGCCTAAGCGCTGAACATCCTCGGCAACCTGCTCCTGCGAACCGGCGACCCCGCCGGCGCGGTCCCCCTGCTCGAACGCGCGGTCGCCCTGCGCCGGAAGCACTCCGACGCCGCGCTGGCCGGCTCGTTGCTGCAGCTCGGCACGGCCCGGCTGGACACCGGCGAACCCGGCGCCGCCGGCACCGCCTACCGGGAGGCCCTCGCCGAGTACCGCCGTCTCGGTGACCGCCCCGGCGAGGGCCGTGCGCTGCGCGCCCTCGGCTGGCTCGCCACCGCGAACGGTGACCCCGCCGAAGCGCTCGCCCACCATGAGGAGGCGGTCCGGGTCCTCGCCGAGACCGGCACGACGGTCGACTACGGGCTCAGTCTCGAATCGGTCGGCGACTGCCGTTTCGCCACCGGCGAGTTCACCGCCGCCGACCAAGCGTTCCGCAAGGCGGTGGAAACGTTCACCGCCGTCGACAACCCGGTACGCCTCGGCATCGGCCTGCTGAAACAGGCGGCGGCACAGAGGGCGCTCGGCCGGCCGGGCCCCGCCGGAGAGGCCGAACACGAAGCCAACCGCATCCTGGCCGGCATCGACGCCCCGGAGATCCACGAGGTCCGCACTCGGCTCCGGTAACCCCCGGGGATCGGCGGCAGGTGGCGGTATCCGCGGGTTCCGGCCAGGCACGCGGGGTGACGCGGGCCATAGCGATGATCTTCGGTCGCCGTCGCGCGTCTCATCGGACAGAGCGTCCTACTCATGTCCGAGGAGCATCATGACTTTCGTACTCGTACCCGGGGCTTGGCACCTGCCGTCCGCGTTCGACCTGCTCAGGGGCGAGCTGGACCGGCTCGGGCAGCCCAGTCTCGCGGTCAGGCTGTCCACCGCCGGGCCGGAGCCGCGGGGTGGCCTGCGGGAGGACGCGGCGGCCGTGCGCGCGGCGATCGAGGCGGTTGACGGGCCGGTCACGGTGCTCGCCCATTCCTACGGCGGGATCCCGGTGACCGAGGGCGCGGCCGGGCTGGCGAACGTCGAGCGCATCATCTACCTGGCCGCGTTCGTCCCGGACGTCGGCGAGTCCATGTTCACGCTCCTCGGGCTCCCCGACCCGGCGGAGACCGACGGGCTCTTCCCGGTCAACGACGACCCGCGCGCGCAGCTCTACGGCGACGTGCCCGACGAGATCGCCGAGCGGGCCGTCCGGCAGCTCGTCGTCCAGCGCATCCAGCCGTGGGTGGACCGGGTCACTCAGGCGGCGTGGCACACCGTGCCGACCACCTACATCGTCACCGACAACGACAATTCGCTGTCGAGCGAGCTGCAGGAGCGGATGGCGAAGCACTGCGACGAGGTGCACCACATGCCCACGAGCCATTCGCCGTTCCTCTCGCGTCCCGCTGAATTGGCCGCGCTGATGACCGGCAAAGCCGGCGTGTAGACCTGCTGCCGCGAGTCCACCGTTACGGGGCGTTCCGGAGAAGCGTGACGCTGACGGCGAAGCCCGCGAGAACTATGAGGTACCCAGCGCCGATCCAAGCCCAGCGGTCCCGGCGAGGCCATACCCAGGCCGCGAGGACAGCTACGCCGAGACCACCGATCGCCGGGTAGAGGAACCCGCGCGAAGCAAACCAGAAGCCGTCCTCGGCGCAGACGGCAGGGTCTCGCTCCGGGCCGTCACACGACATTGCCAGGGCGAGCCCGACAAGGGACGTCCCCGAGAAGGAGATGACTGCCAGCAGCGCAGTTGCAGCTATCGCCGCGACTGTGCTGCGCCTGGTCCGCCGGCCGGGCCGAGCGGGCAGCCCGCCGGTGGTCAGCCATGCCCAGCGCACCTCGGGAAGCAGGAACGCCGGCCTGTCCGGCTGGTGGTTCCAGACGTCGCCCGACCATCCTGCCGGCTGGAGCGCGCGCAGCCGGCCGATGCCATCCGATGCGCTGCCGGCCGGTGTCAGGTCAAGATCAAACTCCAGGTACCGGGGGTCCTTCCCGTACGTGCCGATCTCGTGCACCTGAACATGACCGTGGCCGGCGAGACGGTGAGCCAGGGCCGTGGCCAGTTCCTCGCTCCGGGCAGCCGGTGCCTCGGCGAACAGGCGAATACGAATCTGGTCGGACGTACTCACCAGTGCAGCGTGACGCGTGCCGCGGGGCCGCCGCACACATTCGCCGCTTCCCGCCCCGGTGTGCCTCTTACGGGCACGGCTGGGGTGCCAGGGTGCGGAGCACGCAGAACTCGTTGCCCTCGGGGTCCGCGAGCACCACCCAGCTCACGTCGCCCTGGCCGACGTCCACGCGACGGGCTCCGAGCGCGATCAGCCGTTCCACCTCTTCGTCACGGCTGACATCGATCGGGCTGACGTCGAGGTGGAGGCGATTCTTGACGACCTTGCCCTCCGGCACCCTGGCAAAGATCACGGTTGGCGGCTGCGGCGCCGCTCGCACCGCCTCCACCGTCGGCTCCCCGGCGGCGATCTCGACCAGGTCGGGTCGTTCGTCGATGATCTGGTAGCCCAGCACCTGGCACCAGAACCCCGCCAGTCCGCGCGGATCGTGACAGTCGATCGACAACTCCGTGAACCTGCTCGTCATGCTCGCCCTTCCGCCAACGGTCACCGGATCATCGTCCGAGCTACGGTCGTCCGCCAACGATTTCCGGGGCGTCCGCTCGTACCGTGGGGTGTGGGTTAGGTTCTTGGCTCCAGAATGCTTGAGATCGTTGGAGCTCCGATGCTTTCCCCCACCCAGACATCGCTGAATCGCCGTAGCGGGCGCGCCCTGGGCGCAGGCCTGGCGGTCGCGGTGACCGGGGTGGTCTTCGCCGCGCTCGCCGGCTTCATCGGGCTCCCCGGGCGGTCGCCCGGCCTCGTGGTGGCCGCGGCGGGCACCGCAGTCGTGCTGGCGGGTGGCGTAACGCTCGGCGCGCTGATCCGCTCGGCTGCCGCCACGCCGGCGTCGCTCGGACAGTGGATCCGCCGCTCCTCAGCCGGCGCCCTGCTGCTGACGCCGGCCGCGCTGCTGGCCACCCGGCCGTTCCTGGCCGACGGCTGGTCCTTCGCCACCTGCGGGACGCTGGTTGACCGGTACCGTCCCGCCGCTTCCGACCTCACGGAGTTCCGGCTGGCCTGTGATGCCGCCGCCGGTGATCGCCTTCTCCAGACAGCGATCCTGGCCGCCGCGGGCTGCCTCGCGGCGGCGGGCTACGGACTGTGGCTCCGTCTCCGGTCGTCACCGGCCCGCGCCGAAAGTTCACTGCGGGCTCACTGACCGAGCTGATCGAATCGGATGTCCCGGCGTGCGAGGCATCGAGGCGGCCTCAGGCCCGGGACCACCCTAGCGACGGTGATTGACGTACAGCACCCGGCCGATCGCGAGCACCGCGAAGCCACCGAGCAGGTTTGCCGTGATCGCCGTCCCGGCGCTGTGGTCCTCCCAACTGTCGGTGACGGTGACGGCCACCACGATCACTTCAACGAGCACCGCCACGAATCCCAGCGCCCACAGCATCGCGCCACCGAAGGCCGCCCTGGCAGTCTTCTTGCTCGGTAGTGTACGAACGCCGCCCTGCGGGCCGCCGATAGCCGCCTCGATGGCGTCTCGAATCTGCTGCATCTCATCGTTCACAGCTTTGGAGAAGGAAACCGATGCGCCGTCTTCCATCGGTGGCCGTCCGGCAGCCGGCCCGAATCGGCTGATCGGCATGGGCTGAACGCCCTTCTGGATAACCTGCAGGTATCCGTAGTTCAAGGTCGTCGCCGGCTTGAACGCCACCCCGGCCAGTTGGCCGATATGCAGCCGCCGCTCGCCTTTGAGTACATGGCCGAATCCATCCTGTCCGATGACGACCCACTGGCCATCGAATACCGCATAGCCGAGGACGCCCCGCGCTCGAAGTACCGGAGAGGGAGCTCGGAGCGGCGACTCCGCCTGCGCGGCAGGCGGCGAGACCACGGTTGTTTCGGCTACCACCATCGAGCCCTCACCCATCCCGAGCCTGCGTGGCCGTTGTGGCGACGGTCCGCTTGCAACGTGGCGGTAAACGTACTCGTACAACTCATCGACGGTGATCCGGCCATCGCGATTCAGATCCGCAGCACCGGTTCCTAATCCGGCCACCACCGCCTCCGTGAAGTAAGACGGTCGCACCACCTCCGACTCGATGTCCTCGAAGCTGACTTCCCGCTCACCGGAAGCGGTCAGCACCGCGACTCCGCTGCCCTCCGGTAAACCACGGACTAATACGTCGACGTCCGCTTCGGCACCCGATCGCGCTTGCATACCCGCAATGAATCCGCCACTGAAGCAGCAATCGACCAGCACGACGGTAGACCTTGAACGACTCTCATAGATTCGGTCGCGCACCCATTCTGCGGCCACAGCGGTCGCGCTCAGATACTCCTTTTCAGTATCGGAGAATGCGAAATACAGCTTGCCCTGCCTATCCGGCAGGCCATGAGACGAGAAATAGACCAGGTTGAGTGCATCATCGACCCGGGCCTGCAGCAGAAAGGCTTCGACGGCCCGCTGCGCTTCACGCGCATTGCAGTCGATCTGTGCTGACACCTGGTCGTACCCGGCTTCCCGCAACACACGGCCCAGTTCCTCGACATCACGCCGCGGAGAACGCAATTGCGCGAGCGAGGAGTCGGTGTAGGTGCCACAGCCGACCAACAACGCTCGGCGCCGCCGCGGTGATCTTGTCACGAGGCGTTGTCCACCCGACGCAGATATGCGGATACGAGCTGGTCGCGCTGCTCCTTGGAGACGCGGCCCTGGAATCGGTTTCCATCAATCTCGATCACCACGTCGTTCGGCTGGCGGCTCAGCCACGACGCGATGACGACCATCAAGCTGTCCAGCACCGTGGGAGCCAACGTGACGGCGAACGCACCGACGGCAACCAGGGCCTCGGACTTGGCGCCGGCCGGCGCCTTACCAGCAGTCATTGGTTCAGCGCCGTCGACGTCGACCTTCAGAATTTCTCGTCGCAGCCCAGCGGCCAGGGCAGCCACGTCGTCGGCATCCAGGGCAGGGCATGCCACTGAGAGGGACATCTGCACCTGATTCATCAAGCGCCTCAATTCGGTCCACCGGCAACTCCGCAGGACGACCGCGACACTAGCGACTCGCGGCAGCAAAAGCGTCAGCCACTCGGAGGAAAGCCGAACCCCATCGTCGAAGCCCGGCTATGCCCGGACTGAATCATGCTGTGCTGATCTCGGGTGGTCATCGCCGACCGGATGATGCGGGGCGCGATCAAGCCGGCGGCGGCGAAGATTCCCGCCAGGCCGAGCCAGCCCGGCACACCCCAGCCGATCACCAGGGCGGTGAGCAGCGGCGGCGCGATCATGTTGCCGATCTGCCGGCCGGTTTGGTAGACCGCCTGGTACTGGCCGTGTGCCCACTCCCGCGCCAGGTCGAAGACCACCACGAACGAAGCGCCGGCCAGTCGCAGTTCACCCAGGACGTGCACGGCCGCGGCGGTCAGGGCCAGCACGACCACCAGCCACGTCGGCGCCGCATCGGTCGAGGCGAACAGGACGCAGGAGGCCGCGACCAGGAGTGCGGCGCGGAAGATGGCGGGCGGCGCGTCCGCCAGCGTCTGCATCCCGCGCGTGGCCCGGACCTGCAGTGTTATGCACCCGACGGTGTTGACGAGCAGGACCACGGAGACGAGCGCGGCCGGGGCATCGGTGCGCGCCACCAGCCACAGCGGCAGCGCGAGGGTGAGCATGTAGTTGAACAGGGCGGCGACGAGACCGTCGAGGGCCGCGAACGCCAGGAACGGCCGGTCACGGAGCGCCACCATACGCGGCCCACCGATCGGTGCTCGGGTGGAGCGAGCGGGGGCCGCCCGCGTGATGATCAGTGCGGCTGCCAGGCAGGTGACAGAGTTCCCGAACAGCACGGCCAGGTAGGCGGCCCGCGTGTCGGCCAGCAGCGCGGCGCCGGCCACGAGTGTTCCGAGGGCAATGCCGGCGTTGTTCGTCGAGCGCAGGAACGCCCTGGTGCGGATGCGTTCGGCCGGCGGCACCGCGCTCGCCGTCATCGCGCCGTTGGCGGCTTTGACGACGGCATCGCCGACGGCGATGAGGCAGGCGAGCGGGACGAAGGTGGCCAGGTCACGGACGAAGGCCACCGCGGCGCACGTCACCGCCAGCGCCAGCAGTGCGGTGATCTGCGAGGTACGCGGGCCGGCGCGGTCGATCACGTACCCCAGCGGGGTGGTGAGCAGGACGCCGGCGCCGGCGGAAACGCTCAGGGCCAGGGCGAGTTCGGCCGGTGTCAGCCCGGCGGAGCGGGTCAGGAAGAGCGCGCCGCATGCGAGGTACGCGCCGTTGCCGACGGTGTTGACGAGGGTGGCGAGCGCCAGGACGCGAGGAGTTCCAGGGGCGGGCAGCACCCCTGAACCCTAAAAGTACGTACGTACGGTTTGCAAGGCGTTTGATTCAGTGCGGAGCTCTCGCCGGGACGGTCTGCTCGGCCACCGTGTCGTCGAGGCGCGTGCCGCGCGTCTCCACCGCATACCCCGCGACCGCCAGCGCCGCCAGCAGAAACGCCGCCGCGAACGCCGACAGTGCCGCCGGCAGCGACGCGGCCAGCAGCGCACCCCCGGCCAGCGGCGCCGCGACCGCCCCGATCCGGGCGAACCCGCTGGCCGCCCCGAGCCCGGAGGCCCGCAGCTGGGTCGGGTAGCGCTCCGGCGTGTAGGCGTACAGCGCCGCCCACGCCCCCAGCGTGAAGAAGTTCATCAGCCCCGCCGCTACGAACACCAGCGCCGCCGAGTCCGCGATCGCCCAGGTGAACGTGGCCAGCGCCGCCGCCGCCAGATACCCGGCGAGGACCGGCTTGCGGCCGGCCCGTTCGACCAGCCAGGCCGCCGACAGATAGCCGGGCAACTGCGCCAGCGCCAGGAAGAACACGTACTGGTAGCTGCGCAGGAACCCGTACTCGTTGGCGAAGATCTGCGGCAGCCAGGAGAAGATCCCGTAGTAGCCGAACCCGATGAGCAGCCACACCGCCCACAGCAGCAGCGTCACCCGCCCCAGCGCCCCGCGCAACAGGGTGCCCGGCCCGGTCGCGCCTTTGCCCTCCGGTGGGGTCAGCGGCTCGCTGAGCGGCGGTGCGCCGTTGACCCGCGCCACCCGGTCGATCAGCTCGCGCGCCCCGGCCGCGTCACCCCGGCTGAGCAGGTAGCGGGCCGACTCCGGCACCCGCGCCCGGGCCCAGAGCACGAGCAGCGCGGCCGCCGCGGAGCTGGCCAGCAGCCACCGCCACCCCAGTGTCGGCATGATCAGCAGGGCGAGCCCGGCGGCGATGACCGTGCCGGCCGCCCACCAGCTCTCCAGCAGGACCAGCCAGCGCCCCCGGTCGCGGGTCGGCAGATATTCGGTGAACAGGGCGAAGTCCAGCGGTAACGCCCCACCGAGCCCGAATCCGGTCAGCGCCCGCAGGACCGCCAGCCACACCGGGTCGGTGGCGAACGCGGACGCCACCCCGAACACCGCGAAGATCGCGATGGTGAGCTGGAACCCGAGCCGCCGCCCGACCCGGTCGGCCATGATCCCCCAGAACCACGCGCCCACCAGCATCCCGGCGAAGGTCGAGGTCACCACGGCCCCGGCCTGGCCGGGACTCAGGCCGAACTCGCGGGTGATCCCCGGCAGCGCGAACGACAGCAGCAGGATCTCCGCGGCGTCCGCCGCCCAGGTGACCCCGCACAGGAAAAACAACCGCCGCTGGAACGTCCCGAAGCCGACGCGGTCGATGGCGTCCTGGATATGCACGGCTGCGGGTTACCCCGAGCAGCGCCGTTGACGCGTGCCCGCACATTCCCGGTGTGGCCGGCCGCACCCGGCCCGGATCCGGGGCGGGTGCGGGCACAACGCCAGAGATCCACGGCGACGGATATCCGACACCCCGGCGGGTGATCAGATGTGTCAATTTGATCGTCATGCTTCGTCGAGTTTGGACAGTCGCCGTTGCCGCCCTCCTCCCTCTGACAACGCTGGTCCCGGCCGGGCCCGCGCACGCCGCCGTCACCCCGCTCGCGAAAATCAACTTCCAGCCGGCCGCCTCCGCGCCGCCGGCCGGCTGGACCGCCGACACCGGCGCCGCGTTCGACGCGGCCCGGGGCCGCGGCTGGGTGCGGCAGGACGACCGCACCCCGCTCGATCTGATCCGCAACACCCGGGACCGGGCGCGCTCCGGCGTCGGCCCGCTGCTCAACACGCTGATCCACATGCAATATCAGCATGTCGGCGGCACCACCGGCGTGGCCACCGCCGGCGCCTGGGAGTTCACGGTGCCCGACGGCCGCTACCAGGTCACCGTCTCGGTCGGGGACCAGCCCGCCTACGACAGCAGCCACACCGTACGGGTCGAGGGCGTCACCGCGATCAGCGGTTTCGTCTCGACCGCGGCCGCCGAGTTCCGGCAGGCCACGGTCACCGTGCCGGTCACCGACGGGCGCCTGACCCTGGACGCGGTCGGTGGCACCAACACCAAGCTGAACTACGCCGAGATCTCCCGGGTGACCGACGAGCCCCCGGCTGCGCTGACCGCCACCGCCTCGGACGGCCAGGTCGCGCTGAGCTGGACCGGCAGCTCCGCCACCTTCCAGGTGCTGCGCGACGGCACCCCGATCGGCACCGCGAACCGCACCTCGTTCCTGGACACCACGGTGACCAACGGCACCGCCTACACCTACCAGGTCACCGACGCTTCCGGGCAGTCGAACACGGTCACCGCGACGCCGTCCGCGGTCAGCCTGAAGGTCAACTTCTCGGATGCGGCAACCGCGCCACCCGCCGGTTACGTGCGGGACTCCGGCGGGGCGTACACCGTCGCCCGCGGATACGGCTGGGTCGACCTCGGCGAGCGTACGCCGGTGGATCTGACCGGCAACGGCCGCAACCGCAACCCGGCGGCCGGCCAGGCCGACCTCCGTCTCGCGACGCTGATGCACGCCCAGCTGCCGGCCGGCTCGGCCGGCGTGCCCACGCCGGGCGCGTGGGAGGCCGCGGTCCCGCCCGGCCTCTACACTGTGACCGTCGCCGTCGGCGACGCCGGCACCTCCTACAACAGCGTGCACTGGGCGAACGTCGAGGACCAGAACGCGATCGCCGGCTTCGTGCCCACCGCGGCCACCCGGCACGCCACCGCGACCCGCACCGTGCGGGTCACCGACGGCAAGCTCACGCTGACGCCGTCCGGCGGCAGCAACACCAAGTTCCACTACATCGACATCGCGAGCGTCCCGGCCTGGGGAGCGATTCCTTCGGTACGGGCGAGCACGCCCGCCAACACGGCCACGAACGCGCCCACCACGACCAGCGTGGTCGAGGACCTCGTGCTGCCCAACGGTGGGGTCGCCGCGTCGTCGCTGACCGCCTCGACCGTCACGCTGACCCGGCTCTCCGACGGCGCGGCGGTGCCCGCCACCACGATCACCAGCGGCGGTGGCGACGTCGTCAACCTCTCCCCCACGGCGGCGCTGGCCGCCAACACCGCCTACCGGTTCACCCTGACCAGCGGTGTGCGGGACGTGACCGGGAAGGCGTTCGCGCCGTTCTCGATGGTGTTCACCACCGGCTCGGGCGGCGGCACCGGCGGTCCGATCGCGTTCGACAAGACCGTGGGCGTGGCGACCGGCGCCAAGTTCACCACGGTGGTGAAGGGCCCGGACGGGCGGCTCTACGCCGGCACCCTGGACGGGCGGATCTTCCGCTTCCCGATCAACCCCGACGGCACGCTGGGCACGGCCACGGTCATCACGACCGTACGCGACAACGCCGCCGCCCTCGGCCTGCCCGGCGCACCCGCCCGTACGGTGATCGGCATGGCCTTCGACCCCGCGTCGACGGCCGCCGCGCCGATCCTGTGGGTGACCGACAACTACGAGTACGTCGGCCCGCTGAACGTCCCCGACTGGTCGGGCCGGATCGGCCGGCTGACCGGGGCGAACCTGGGCACCTACACGCAGGTCGTGGTCGGTCTGCCCCGCTCGGTGAAGGACCACGAGACCAACTCGCTCGCGTTCGGGCCGGACGGCGCGCTCTATCTGAGCCAGGGCGCCAACAACGCGATGGGCGCCCCTGACTCGACCTGGGGCAACCGCCCGGAACGGCTGCTCAGCGCGGCGATCCTGCGGCTGGACCCGGCCCGGCTGCCGGCCACACTGCCGGTGAACGCGAAGACCGAGGACGGGGGCAGCTACGACCCGTACGCGACGGGCGCGCCGCTGACGCTGCACGCCACCGGCGTGCGCAACGCCTACGACCTGGTCTGGCACCGCAACGGCCACCTGTACGCCCCGACGAACGGTTCCGCGGCCGGCGGCAACACCCCCGCCACCCCGGCGACGCTGCCTGCCTCGTGTGCCCGCCGCGGCTACACCGGGCCGTCCGTGCCCGCTCTGACCAGCGTCAGCACGCCGGAGACCGACTACGTCTTCGACGTGAAGCCGGGCCGCTACTACGGCCATCCGAACCCGGTGCGCTGCGAGTGGGTCCTCGCCGGCGGTGATCCGACCGACGGCACCGACCCGTTCGAGGTGCCCGCCTACCCGAACGGCACCCCGCCGGACCCGAACTTCGACCTGGCCGGCACCTACGACGCCGGTCTGCACGCCTCCGCCAACGGGGTCATCGAATATCGCGGTCCGGCGTTCGGCGGCGCCCTCGACGGCAAGCTGCTGGTCGTGCGCTACTCGTCCGGCCAGGACATCCAGACGTTCGACGTGGCCGCGTCCGGCGCGCTGTCCAACCGCACCACGGGAATCACCGGACTGACCGGTTTCAGTCAGCCGCTCGACGTCACCGAGGACCTGTCCACCGGCAACCTGTATGTCACCGAGCTGGGCGCCAGCCGGATCACGCTGCTGAAGCCCCGCCTCTGACCACCTCGTGCGCCACCCGGTTGAGGGCGACCACCCTGGCATCGGCCCGTTCCGCGTGCCAGGCCAGTCCCCACTCGACCGGGTCGGCGCCGGTCAGCGGCAGGTAGGCCACGTCGGGGCGGGCGTAGTAGCGGCGCACGTGCGCCCCGACGGGCAGCACGCCGCGGCCGGACCCGACACAGGTGAGCATCTCCTGGAACGTCGCCGCCGGCGGCAGGACCGGCAGGTCCGCGAGCTCAGCGACCGGCACGGCCTGCCGCGCGGCGAGCGGATCCTGAGCGGAAACGGCCAGCATCCGCGCCTCGGAGATCAGCACGCCGCCGGCTGCCAGGCCGGGCACCTCGATCGGGTACGGAACCAGCGCCACGTCCACCACCCCGTCGAGCAGCCAGGTGGCGAACTCGCCGAGCTGAGCCTCCCGCACCGGGACCTCGGCCGCCGGGTGCCGCTCCCGGTAACGCTCGACGATCCGCAGCACGAACTGCCCGCCGGCCGCCCCCACGAAGGCGACGCTGACGGTGCCGCTGACCCGCCGGACCGCGGCGTTCACCTGATCCCAGGCGGGCCGTAGCTCGTCGCGGAGCTGCCGGCCGGCCTCGGTCAGCGCGACCCGCCGGCTGGTCCGGTGGAACAGCGCGGCGCCCACCCGCCGCTCGAGCTTGGCCACGGTCTGGCTGATCCGGGTCGTCGAGACGTGCAGCCGTTCGGCCGTACGCCCGAAGTGCAGTTCGTCGCCCAGAGTGAGAAACGCTTCGATCTCGTGCCGTTCGAGCATGGACCACCGCCGATCGTGAAGCTGTGCTTCACGATCGTTGCACACTCTCGCGTTGATCGATGAAGGGTCCGGGCGAAGACTTCGACGCATGTTCATCACCCGCGACCACGCGCTCGACTCCGACCGGGACCTGCGTGACCACCTGGAGATCGTCGACGCTCTGTACCGCTTCGGCCTGGGCCAGGATCTCGCCGACCGCGCCCTGTTCGCCTCCTCGTTCGCGCCCGGCGCCGAACTCGACTTCCGCCCCGCCGCCCGCCGCTGGGGCGGCACCCCACCCCTGATGACCGGCCGCGACGCGATCGTCGACACCATCCTCGACGGTTTCGCCGGCCGGGTGATCACCACCCACCAGGTCACCAACCCGCGCACCGCGATCACCGGCGACACGGCGAGCCTGACGGCGCTGGTGGAGGCGCAACACGTGCTCGTCGCCGACCCGGGCACGCACGCCCTCCTGAAGAACCGCTACGCCGTGAGACTCGTCCGGGACGGCGGGCGCTGGCTGATGACCCACGTCCACATCGAGAACGTCTGGCTGACGGGTGACCCGGTCGCCATCTTCGGCGCGGCGCAACCGGTCCGGTGACGCGATCGCAGGCCGCGGGCCGCACGGTGAGGTGTGGCCCGCGGCGTCAGCCGGTCACTTCCAGGTCATGTCGACCTGGCGCTCGAAGGTGACATATCCGGCCCGCGCGAAGGCGGCCGCCATCGGCACGTTGCCGACGTCGGTGGCGGCGCGGACCCGCGGCACGCCCTGCGCCGCGAGCACCCCGGTGCCGGCTGCCAGCAGATCATCGACGTAGCCGTGCCCGCGGTGCGCGGGCACCACCCCGATATACGCGATGATCGGGTGGTAGCCGTTGTGCGCCGGGATCACGAAACCCACCGGCTCCCCGTCCGGCAGGGTCGCGACCCGCCACCACTCGTGCGGGCTGGCGTAGCGTTCCAGCTCGTCACGGTACTGCTCCTCGGCCGCCTGCCGGGCGATCGTCCGGGCCAGGTCGGCGCGGCTGTGCGCGTCGAGGGTGCCGTCGAGGACCTGCGTCATCAGGCCGATCAGCTCGCCGGCGTCGCGCGGCTCGCGGAAGACGAGCCGGTCACCCGGCTCGCGCAGCGGCGTGCCGGGCCGCCACTCCAGGCGCAGCCGTTCCACGAACAGCCGGGCACCGGTCTTCTCCAGCGCCGTCAGCCAGGCCGGGGCGGCGTCACGCCAGTCCGGCTGCAGATAACGCGTGTAGTCCGGCGGCGTCGCACCGGCGGGCAGGGCGGCCCGCAGCAGCCGCACCCCGTCGTCGGGATCCCGGACGTCGAAGACGTCCATCACCTGCGGCTCCGCGTCACCGGGCCTCGACCACCAGCCGGCGCGGGCCGTCACCCGGCCGCCCCGCAGGGCGACCCACAGCCATTCCGGCCGGCGGCGCCCGGCGGTCAGGTCACCCTTGATCTCGGCATCAAGAACGTACGAGAACTCGGCGTTGAACAGGTCGACTTCGTCAGGCCCGCTGATCGGGCGAAGGGTCAGATCCTGGTCGTGCAGCGTCAAGGCGAACTCCATCGTGGATGCGCCCCGCCCGGGAGGACGTGAGCGCGGTGTGCGTGCGATACATGGCTCAGCTCCTCCTTTCTCGTAGGTCCGGCCGCCAGTTCTATCCGCCCGCCCCAGACCTCGCAACGCATTAATCCGGCCACCCGGTCGGCGGCGGCGGGACCCGGACGGCCCCGCCGTGACGCGGCGCGCGATCAGGTGGCGGTTGCGGCCAGGGTGGGCGGGACCGCGGCACGGCGCGGGCGGCGCGAGATCAGGAACAGGCCGGTGGCCGCGGTGAGCACCGTCATCAGGACCGACGACGCCACCGGTGAGAACAGCACGTCGCCGTGGCCCGGGAAGCTGACGTATCCCTCCACCAGCAACGGCGTGACGATCGCGTTGCTCATGCTGTGCATGAGCACACCCGGCCAGATCGAGCCGGTCCGCACCCGCATCTCCCCGTAGAGCAGCGCCGCGGCCATCAGGCCGGCGAAGAGCAGCACCAGGAACAGCGGCATCGACAGGGAGGTGACCAGCCGCATGTCCGCCTCGGACGTCCACACCAGGTAGAGCGGCAGGTGCCAGGCCGCCCACACCGCGCCCACCAGCAGGTGCGGGGTGGCGGCGCCGCGCAGGCCCAGCGCCATCGCGGTGCGGGTGCCGTAACCGCGGAACGTGAACTCCTCGATCGGGTTCTTGATCAGCTGGACCGCGAAGACGGTGAGGAAGGCCGTGAGGAACGCAGCCGCGTCGCCGGACAGGGTGGCCGCGCCCGCGACCAGGCCCAATCCGAGGAGGACCGCGGCGGCCAGCGGGTAGAAGAGCGCGGCGAAGCCGAACCACCTCGTACGGTGGGCGAATCTCAGGGTGAGGCCCAGCGGCCCGGCGCCGTCGCGGGAGAGGAAGTAGAGCAGGAGGCCGGCGACTGCCGGGCCGAGGATGAAGAGCAACTGGCCGAGGGTGCCGTCGCTGGTGCTGAAGGCGACCTCGTTGGCGGCGGCCTCGCCGCCGGCCCGGTCGAGGGCGACGCCGGCCCAGCCGGCGCCGACGGCGGCGATCGTGAAGAGCAGGAAGTTGATCCGGGTGGTCGTCATGGCGATGGCGATCCTCCTGGGAGGGCGCTGAGCGCGGCGAGGGATTCGTCGGCCCAGGCGATCGTTGATCGGCTGTGGTGGATGCCGGCCCGGAGGGTGGTGCGGATGTAGGGCCAGTCGGGGGTGTCCCCCTCCTCGGCCTCCAGCCGGGCGAGCAGTGCCTCGTACTCGGTCAGCCGGCCCTCGGCGGCGGCACGGGCCTGTTGCAGCAGGTCACGGCAGCGGTCGGGGCCGAGGGTGCGGCCGAAGAACAGGCGCAGCATGAGCCCGTCGCGAGCGGGCACCTTCCGCGCCGGTTCGCTGAGCAACTCGATGAGACGCGCGGTTCCGGACTCGGTGATCACGAATTCCGACGACCGGGCGCGGGCGCCACCACGGCGCCGCACGTGCCCCTCCTCCTCGAGGGCGTGCAGCGTGGGATAGATCTGCCCGAAGCTCTCGCTCCAGAAGTGGCCGAGCACGTCACGGATGGTTTCGCGCAACGCGTAGGCCGTCATCGGCTCGATGCTGAGCGCACCGAGGACCGCCATCTGGGTCTGACTGGATCGGGCCATGATCTATCACCTCTTTGTATCTGCCAGATATTTCTAACAGATACAAGCAAGCGAGTCACGGCGTCAGGGCGGCGACCAGGTCGGCGTCGCCGGAGAGCATCGCGGCGCGCTGGGCGGGGTCACGAGAGCCGGTGTGGACGGCCCACCGGCCATCGGGGCGACGCTCAGGGGCCGGTCCAGCTCGAGCATGTCCCGACCCTACGGCGGGCGGCGACGGGGTCGATCACGCACGCCGCCCTGTGCGAGCATGTCGCGAACGCTCACCCGGAGGTCTCTCGATGCCACGCCAGTTCGCCGTCCTGATCGCCCTGTTCGTCGGCGGCCTCGGTGGGATTCTCACCCACAGCGCCCTGGACAGCGCCGGCCTGCCGGACCTGGCCCGCAACATCATCGCCGGGATCGTCTTCGCCCTCGGCCTCTGGATCGCGCCGGTGCTGGTCGGGCGGGCCGACCTGGCGCACGTCCTGGTGATCGCGGTGGGTTCGCTGGCCTCGCTGGTCTCGGTGGTCAACGACGGCGTGCGCGGCCTGATCGTGGTGGTGATCGCGGCCGCGCTCGGCGCCCTGGCGGTCTGGGCCCGCCGTTTCGTCGACCCGGACCGTGAGCAGACGGTCCGCCGCCTCAACTGAACAACGCGCGCCCCCAGTAATCGTCCGGGCCGGACAGGCCCGGCGGGCAGGCGAACAGCGCGCTGGACACGTGCCGGATGTACTCGTTCAGCTCGTCGCGGCCGGAAAGGCTGCGCTGCACCGGGATGAAACCGGTACGCGGGTCCCGCTGATAGGCGATGAAGAACAGCCCCGCGTTGAGCCGCCCCAGCCCGTCCGACCCGTCGACGAAGTTGTAGCCGCGCCGCAGCATCCGGGCGCCGTTGTTGGTGTCCGGGTGCGCGAGCCGCACGTGCGCGACCGGCGCGAGCAGCGGCTCACCGTCGGCGCCGACCGAGGTGAAGTCCACGTCGTCGAACTCGTCCTGCCGGCCGAGCGGCGCGCCGCTGCCCTTGGCCCGGCCGACGATCATCTCCTGCTCGGCGAGCGGTGACCGGTCCCACGTCTCCACCAGCATCCGGATCTTGCGGGTGACCAGGTAGGACCCGCCGGTCATCCAGTCCGGGCCGTCGCCGGGCTGCACCCACAGGTGCTCGCGCAGCAGGTCGGTCTCCTCGGCCTTGAGGTTGCGGGTGCCGTCCTTGAACCCGAACAGGTTGCGCGGGGTGGCCTGCCCGGTGCTGGTCGACGAGGTGCGCCCGAAGCCGAGCTGCGACCACCGGACGCTGACCACGCCCATCCCGATGCGGGCCAGGTTGCGGATCGCGTGCACCGCCACCTGCGGGTCGTTGGCGCAGGCCTGGATGCCGATGTCACCGTCGGACAGCGCCGCGTCGAGGGTGTCGCCGGTGAACCTGGGCAGCGGGGCCAGGGCGGCCGGCTGCCGGGAGGCGAGGCCGAAACGGCGGAACAGTGCGGGCCCGAAACCGATGGTGAGGGTGAGCGCGGACGCCGGCAGGCCGATCGCCTCACCGGTGTCGTCGGGCGGCGCCTCGGGAATGCCGGCCACCGCGCCGATCTCACCGGCGTCGTGGCCCCGCGTCATCCGGGCGGCGGCCGCCGTCCACTCCTTGAGCAGCCGCACCAGGCGGTCGCGGTCCTTGGTGATGACGTCGAAGGCGACGAAGTGCAGCCGGTCCTGGGCCGGGGTGACGATGCCGGCCTGGTGCTCGCCGGTGAAGGCGACCGCGCCGGTGACCGGGTCCGGCTCGGCCGACGGCGCGCGGCGGGCGACCAGGGCGGCCGTGCCGGCGACCCCGGCGGCCCCCGCCCCGGCGAGGGCGAGGGCGCTGCGGCGGGACAGGGCAGCCATGCTCAGGCCTTCTTGGCGACCACGGCGGCCACCTGGCTGATCGGCTCGGCGAGAGCGTTGATCGCGTCCGACAGCTCCTTCAGGTCGGCCTGGGACAGCTCGGTGTGCAGCTTCCAGCCGTCGCCGGCCCGGTGCTTGGCGAGGGTGGCGTCGACGTTGGCGAACTGCGCGTCGACGGTCTTCACCAGCTCGGGGTCGCGCTCCTCCAGGACCGGCCGCAGTGCCGCGATCGCCGCCTTGGAGCCGTCGATGTTGGCGTTGAAGTCCCACAGGTCGGTGTGCGAGTAGCGGTCCTCCTCGCCGGTGATCTTGCCGCTGGCCACCTCGTCGAGCAGAGCCTTGGCGCCGTTGGCGAGCTGCAGCGGGGAGAGCTTCTCGGCGTTGGCCTTCTGCACGACCTCCTTGACGTCGGCCATCAGCTGGTCGGCGATCGGGCCGGACTTGGAGACGTCACCGGCGATCCAGAGGTCCTTCTCGATGCGGTGGAAGCCGCCGAAGGTCAGGCCCTCCTCGGTGACCTCCTCGCGGCCGTCGATGCGCGGGTCCAGGTCGCCGAAGATCTCGGCGACCGGCTCGATCCGCTCCCAGTAGGTGCGCGAGATCGGGAACAGCGCCTTGGCCTTCGGGATGTCGCCGGCCTTCACCGCGGCGACGAACTCGGCGGTCCGCTCCTCCAGGGCGGCGGTCTGGCTCTTCACGTAGCGCGAGTAGCTGGCGGTGGCGGCCAGCAGCGCGGCGTCGTCGGTGAGCGGGGCCGCCGAGCCGGAGACGGTGAGCGGGCCCCGGATCCCCTTGCCGATCATGCCGGGTTTGCAGGCCGTCTCGTACTGGCCGGCGGGCAGCTCGACGTGCAGGTTGCGGGACAGACCCGGGGCGATGTTCTCCACCTCGGCCATCACCCGGTCGCCGGGCGCGTACACGTAGAACTCGGTGACCTTGTTCCCCTTGTTGGTGACGGCGAAGACGCTGGTGCCGGCGTCCAGGGTGGTGCGGGCCACCTCGCAGGTGCTGTCGGTGGCCTGGACCGCGATCGGGCCGCCCGCCGCGGTGGTCTCCGGCTCGCCGGCGCCGCACCCGGCGAGCAGGGCGGCGGACGTCAGAACGGCCAGGGGACGGAAGGTGCGCACGAAATTCTCCTAGGACTGCGTTACGGGGGCCGGCTTGCGCCCGGCGGGGCGCAGGAACAGGAAGAGCACGGGTACGGCGTACGCACACCAGGCGGCGACCTCGAGGACGCTGGCCGTGGGGGTGACGTTGAACATGCCGGTGAGCAGAGCCGTGTACCAGGCGGACGGGTCGAGCACGCCGCTCGCGTCGTAGGCCAGGGTGTTGAGGCCTGGCAGAACCCCGGCCTCCTGGAGGTCGTGCACGCCGTATTTGGCGATGCCGGCGGCGACCAGGACGAGCAGCGCCCCGGTGACGGTGAAGAAGACGGTCAGGTTGATCCGGACCGCGGTGGCGTACATCAGCCAGCCGATCGCGACCGCGGTGAGGATGCCGCCGATCAGCGCGTAGAGCGGGCCGCCGTCGATCTCGGCGCCCTGGGCCGCGGAGTAGAAGATCAGCGACGTCTCCAGGCCCTCGCGGACCACCGCGAGGAAGGCCATCACGGCGACCGCGATCCCGCCGAGCCGCAGGGCGTCGCTGAGCCGGCCGCGCAGGTCACCGGCGATGGACCGGGAGGCCCGGCGCATCCAGAAGATCATCCACGTGACGAACGCCACGGCCAGCAGCGAGGTGATCGCCTCGAAGAGCTCGCGCTGCTCGTACTCACGCAGCAGCGTGGTCGAGGTGAAGTTGAGCAGCCAGCCGAACAGCACGGACAGGGCGACGGCCAGGCCGACCCCGAGCCAGACCTGCGGGAGCCGGTCACGGCGCTCGGAACGGACCAGGAAGGCGATCAGGATGCTGACCACCAGGGTGGCCTCGAGGCCTTCGCGCAGGCCGATGAGGTAGGTGGCTAGCATGATCTCCTTCCCGATCTTCTACACGCTGTAGATGATGCGCCCCCAGATTAGGGATGCCTTACCTAAGGTGTCCAGTGGGAGACTGAACCGGTGCTCGATCACTTCATCTGGGAGGTGGTGGTCTGCCCGGCGGTGATCGCCGTCGCGGCCCGCTACCTCGCCGACCGCCTGCGGCCCGCGGCCGCGCTCACCTTCCTGGTCACCGCGATCGCCGCGGCCGCGGCCGGCTGCCTGGTCACCCTCACGGCGTTCACCCTCAAGGCGGCAGCCGAGCTGCCGGCCACCGGCGCCCTGCTGCACTTCTCCGACCGGTACGTCCGAGCCGACACCGCCGCCGCGCCCTGGGTGTCCTGGCTCTCCGTGGCGATGCTGGCCGCCGCCCTCGCCGCCATGGCGGTGACCTGGCGCCGCCACCGCCACGACGTCCGCTTCGCCCGCCGCTACGCGACCCTGCCCGCCACCGACGGCCTGGTCCTGCTCGACGACGACCGCCCCGAGGCCTTCGCGGTCCCGGGCGACGGCGGCCGGATCGTGGTCACCACCGGCATGCGCGCCGCCCTCGACGACACCCAGTACGCGGCGCTGCTCGCCCACGAACGCGCCCACCTGGCCGGCCGCCACCACCGGCTGGTGCTGATCGCCCGGCTCGCCGCCGCCGTCCACCCGGCCTTCCGCTGGCTCACCCGGCGCATCGACTACCTGGTGGAACGCGCCGCCGACGAGCGCGCCGCGGCCGAGTTGGACAACCGCCGGGCGGTGGCCCGCGCGATCGGCACCGCGGCCCTGGTCTCGGTCGGCGCGACCGGCCTGCGGATGGCCCCGTCCGGCCCCGACCTGCGGCGCGCCGGCGCCGTCCCGCGCCGGGTCGCCTCCCTGCTCAGCCCGCTGCGCGCCCGGTCACCGCTGCCGCTGGCGATCCCGCTCGCGGCCGGCCTGTTCTCGCTGGCCTGGACCGCCGAGTGCGTCTACGACCTCGGCGAGCTGCTGGCGGCCGCGCACCTCTAGTCGCCGAGCAGGCGGCGCAGCAGGTCCTCGTCGCCCGGCTCCAGGGTGTCGACGAACCGGCGCAGCACGGTCGCCCGGTCGGTGCCGGTGTCGAGCAGGGCGGTCATCCGCTCGGCGGTGACCGAGGCGCTGTCGGTGAGCGGCGCGTAGCGGAAGGCGCGGCCCTCCCGGTGGCGGGCCGCCATGCCCTTCTCGTGCATGCGGGTCAGGATCGTGACCACCGTGCTGTAGGACAGCGGCAGCCGCAGCCGGTCGAGCACCTCTCGCGGGGTGAGCGGCCCGGCCGCCCGGACCAGGACGCCGAGGATCTCGGACTCGAGTTCACCGGCGCGTCGCCGGGCTGCTGGTTCGTCGGGCGGCACGAGCGGCAGCTTACCGGTCAGCCCGCGGCGGCACGATCGATCACCTCGCCGACGCCCGGCGCGAAATCGATGCCGGGGCGGAACAGCCCGTGCCGGGTGAACCACAGCTGAAGCTCGAGTTCGGCGCCGCCGCGGTGCCGGGCCAGCACGATCACCGCGTCGTCGGTGCTGGGCGTCACCGGCAGGCGGGAGCCCTCCCCGGCGTTGCCGCGCACCAGCGCCACGCACCGGTGCTCGCCGAGCCGCTGCGCCACCCGGCCGGCCGGGTCGGGGCCCGGACCGGCGACGAGGGGCCGCCGGTCCGGCACGACGTGCAGCTCGCCGGCGTCGTCGAGGAGCACCCACAGCGACTCGACGCCGCCGAACGGGGTCCACCGCAACGGGGTCTCGCGCAGCATCACCAGCGCCACCCGGGCGAAGTCGCGCCGCACCTCGGCCGGATGCCCGGCCAGGCCGGCGGCGACCTGCGCGGGCTGCACCGCGAGCCGGGCCCAGACCAGCGCCGGCCGCGGCAGCGGCAGGCGGGCGCCGATCTCGGCGAGTTCCTTGCGGGCCTGCTCGTCGCGGCGGATCAGGTCGGCGATGCGGGCCTGCCACCCGTCCAGCTCGGCGGCGAGGACCGCGTCGCGGTCCTCCGGCGCCGCCAGCTCCAGGGCGATGGCGGTGCCGTCGAGCCGCACTCCCGGCAGCAGCTCGCCGTACTCGGACCGCGCCGCCGGCCAGGCCGGGGTGCCGACGGCGGCGACCAGCTCGGCGGCGCGGATCCGGGCGGCCAGGTCTTCATCCATGGACGCCATCCTGGCGCACCGGTGAACGCCGAAAGCGACGGACCGGCCGAACCGGCCACAGACATTGTTATTGATCACTGAATTTGGCAGTGTGCCCAGGAGATGCCGACAGTGACGGTCGCCGATGGCCGCCGCGCTGCGGTGGTTCTTCGGGAGGGGGGTCCGATGACCCGGCGGCGACGGCAGATATTCATCGGCACACTGATCGGGGCCTTGGTGGCCACCACCGGGGTGGTGGGGGTTCACCTGGCCGGGGCCGCGGCGCCCGCACCCGCCGCGGCGAGCGGCGGCGAGATGCCCAGCGCACTCGGCGGCCACCTCGCGGCGATGCGGCAGGCCGGGCCCAACCACGGCGTGCTGGACAGCCCGGGCGCGCTCGGCCTCGGCGAGTTCGACGAGCGGGCCTATCCGGCGCAGAGCATCAAGGTCGCCCAGGTTGACCAGTCTCGGACAGCGTTCAGCTCGGCCGACAAGCGCACCGCCCCGCAGGGCCGGATCCGGCAGAACCGCTGGACGAACGTCGGGCCCAGCGAGGCGCTGTACCCGTTCACCGAGTTCCGCAACGCGTTCAACTACGTGCCGAACGAGTACGTGGCGGGTGGCCGCACCACCTCGATCGCGGTGAGCCACAGCTGCCGTCCCGGGTTCTGCCGGGCCTACATCACCCCGGCCGGCGGCGGCGTCTGGGCCACCCTCGACATCCTCGCCGCCAAGCCGAAGTGGGCCTACCTCGGCGGGCCGCTGGGCATCAACGCGGCCGGCTCGGTCACCATCGACCGCAACGACCCGACCGGGCTGACCATCTACGTCGGCACCGGCGAGGCCAACATCTGCGCCTCCGGCTGCGTCGCCGGCGTCGGGCTCTACCGGTCCACCAACGGCGGCCTGACCTGGCAGGGCCCGCTCGGCAAGAAGGAGCTGGGCGGCAAGGGTCTCGGTGAGATCGTGATCGAGCCCGGCAACCCCAAGACGCTGTACGTGGCGACGACCACCGCCCTGCGCGGCATGTCGAGTGTCTGCTGCAGCGGCATCACCCGCCCGGTTCCCGACGCGGCGAAGTGGGGCCTCTACAAGTCCACCGACACCGGCAAGACGTGGAAGTTCATCCACAACGGCTCGGCCGACCCGGCGCAGTGCACCGGCAGCACCGAGGAGTGGACCAACAACTCGACCTGCTCGCCGCGCGGTGTGCGCCACATCGAGCTCGACCCCAGCAACAGCAAGATCGTGTACGCGTCGTCGTACGCCCGGGGCATCTGGCGCTCGCCGGACGCCGGCGCCACCTGGACGCAGATCAAGCCGTCGCTGGCGCCGACCGTGTTCCAGACCCGGGCCGCCTTCGACGTGACCAAGCTGCCCAACGGCAAGACCCGGATGTACGTCTACGAGGGCAACATCGGCACGCCGTACTCCCGGCTGCTGCGCAGCGACGACGTGGCCACCGGCACGCCCGCGTTCGCCGACCTGACCAGCGCGAACGTCGCCGACCCGGGTTACGCCACCTACAACCAGTGCGGCACCCAGTGCTGGTACGACATGTTCGTGCACACCCCCGACGGGCATCCCGACATGGTCTACACCGGCGGGTCGTACGTCTACGGCGAGACCATCGCCAACAAGCGGGCCGTCGTGCTCTCCACCGACGCCGGGGTCTCCGGCACCGACATGACCTTCGACGGCACCGACGAGCTGCACCCGAACGGCCTGCACCCGGACCAGCACGACATCGTGGTGAACCCGCGCAACCCGTTCCAGTTCTTCGAGGCCAACGACGGCGGCGTGTCCCGCTCCAGCGGCGAGTTCGTCGACCGCTCCGACTGGTGCGACGACCCGCGGCGGGCGCTGAACGCCGCGCAGCTCGCACGCTGCCAGCAGATGCTCTCGCGCATCCCCTCGCGGCTCGACGACATCAACGACGGCCTGTCCACGCTGCAGTTCATGAGCCTGTCGGTCAGCCCGCACGACGTGAACCTGCTGCAGGGCGGCACCCAGGACAACGGCACCTGGGAGAACAAGGGCGAGCGGCGGCGCTGGCTGAACACGATCATCGGTGACGGTGGGCAGTCCGGGTGGGACGTGGCCCGGCCGGAGTTCCGGTTCCACACGTACACCGGCGTCCAGATCGAGGTGAACTTCAACAACGGCGACACCGGCAGCTGGATCTACGTCGGCGAGCCGATCGACGCGCAGCCGAACACCCAGTTCTACGCGCCGGTGATCAGCGACCCGCGGGTGAGCGGCACGATGTTCGCCGGGACCTCGGTCAGCGTGTACCGGACCAAGACCTTCGGTCTTGGCGACCGCACGCTCGCCGAGGCCAACGAGATCTGCAACACCTGGACCGGTACGTTCGACGAGCAGTGCGGTGACTGGGCGCAGCTCGGTCCGACCGCGCTGACCGACGTCCTCTGGGGCGACAAGGCCGGCGGCGCGGTCGCCGCGATCGAGCGGTCCGCCGCCGACACCTCGACCGCCTGGGCGGCCACCACCACCGGGCGGGTGTTCGTCTCCCGCAACGTGGACGCCGAACCGGCCTCCGCGGTGCAGTGGACCCGCATCGACGACGACCGGCAGCTGCCGAACCGGTTCGTCAGCAGCATCTACCCCGACCCGAAGAACCCGGCGCGGGCGTGGATCTCGTACAGCGGCTTCAACTCGAACACCCCGGCCACACCCGGGCACGCGTTCGAGGTGACCCTCGCCGCCAGCGGGGCGTCGACCTGGAGCGACCGGTCGTACAACCTGGGTGACCAGCCGCTGACCGACCTGGTCCGCGACGACGTCACCGGCGACCTGTACGCGGCCACCGACTTCGGTGTGCTGCGCCTGCCGAGCGGCACCCGGGCCTGGGTGCGCGCGGCGGGCGGGATGCCCAACGTCGAGGTCACCGGCCTGACGATCGTGCCGGGTAAACGCATCCTGTACGCGGCCTCACACGGGTTGAGTGCCTGGAAGCTGGACCTGCGCAAGTAGATGAGGACGCAGTGGCGCACCCTCGGTGCGGTGTTCGTACTGCTGGTGTTCGTGCCACCACTGCTCCTGCTGGTGTCGGGGTCGCTGACCGAGCCTGGTCAGCCACCCCCACCGACCCCGCGGCTGGTGCCCGATCCGGTCACCACCGCGGGGTACGAGCAGGCCTGGTCGCTCGGCGGCCTCGGCCGGGCCACGCTCAACTCGGTGGTGGTGGCCGTGCTCGCGGTGCCGCTGAGTGTGCTGGTCGCCGCGTGGGCCGGGTTCGCCCTGGCCCGCTCGTCGCGGCGGCTGGTCACCGTGGTGGTGGCGGCGTCCCTGCTGGCCCTGATGGCGCCGGCCACCGCCCTGCTGCTCCCCCGGTTCGTCATCTTCCGGTACCTGGGCCTGACCGACACCCTGGTCCCGCTGATCGCGCCGGCCCTGCTCGGCGCCTCCCCGCTCTACGTGCTCGTCTACTACCTGGCGTTCCGCGCCCTGCCCGCCGACCTGTACGACACCTGCCGGCTGTCCGACCTGACCCCCGTGCAGACCTGGTGGCGGTTCGCCCTGCCGGTGGTGCGCCCGGTGACGGCCGCCCTCACCGCGCTGAGCTTCATCCTCACCTGGTCGAACTTCCTCGATCCCCTCGTCTACCTCTACGACCGTGACCTGTTCACGCTGCCGCTGGCGCTGCGGTCGCTGTCGGTGCTGGACCCGACCAACTTCCCGGTCTTCCTGGCCGGCGCGGTGGTGGCCACGCTGCCACCGGTGATCGTCTTCGTGCTGGCCCAGCGATGGTTCCTCCGCCCCGACTCGTTCAGGAGTTGAGATTGCGACGTTTCACTGCCCTCCTGCTGTGCGCCGTGCTGGCCGCCTGCGGTTCCCCCGGCACCGACGAGAACGACAAGCCGGTGCAGCTGCTGGTGTTCGGCGCCCCGGAGGAGCTGGAGGCCTACCGCACACTGGTCGGCTCCTATTCCAAACCGGTGCAGCTCGTCGAGGCCAGCGACCGGGAGGACCTGCTCACCAAGCTCTCCACCTCGATCGCCGGCGGTTCCCCGCCGGACCTGTTCCTGATGAACTACCGCTTCTACGGCCAGTTCGCGGTGAAGGACGCGATCGAGCCGCTCGACGAGCGGATCGCCGCGTCCGGCGCCATCGACCCGGCCGACTACTACCCGGTCGCGATGGACGCCTTCAAGTGGCAGGGCAAGCAGCTGTGCCTGCCGCAGAACGTCTCCAGCCTGGCCGTCTACTACAACCGCACCCTCTTCGAGAAGTACGGCGTCGCGCTGCCGAAGACCGGCTGGACCTGGAACGACCTGCTCACCACGGCCGCCGCGATGACCCGCGACGCGAACGGCGGGGTGATCCGGGCGGCGGAGACCGAGGGCGCCGCGGTGCGCCCGGCCGTGCACGGGCTCGGCATCGAACCGTCGATCATCCGGCTGGCGCCGTTCGTCTGGTCCCACGGCGCGGACATCGTCGACGACCCGGCCCGGCCGACCCGGCTCAACCTGGACACCCCGGCCGCCCGGGAGGCCCTGAAGAACCTGATCGACCTGCGCCTGGCGTACGGCGTGGTGCCCACCGACCAGGAGGTCGAGGCGGAGGACGACGAGTCCCGGTTCGTCAACGGCCGCCTGGCGATGGTGATGTCGTCGCGGCGCTCCACCACCACCTTCCGGTCGATCACCGGCTTCGAGTGGGACGTCGCGCCGCTGCCGGTCTACCAGAAGCCGGTCGGCGTGCTGCACTCGGACGCCTACTGCCTGACCCGCGGCAGCACCAACAAGGACAACGCGTGGAAGTTCCTGGAGTACGCGATCAGCGCCGAGGGCCAGAAGATCATCGCCGCGACCGGGCGGACCGTGCCGTCGCACATCGAGGTCTCCACCAGCCCGGCCTTCCTGGGCCCGGCACAGCCACCGCGCAGCGCCAAGGTCTTCCTGGACGCGATCCCCACCGTCCGGGCGCTGCCGACCGTGTCGACCTGGCCGGAGATCGAGGACGTAACCGGCGGCATCCTGGAGAACGCGTTCTATCGAGGTGACCGCCTGGACGACGTGATCCGGCAGCTCGACGAACAGACCCGGCCCCTGTTCGCACGGGCGGAACATCCGCGATGATCGTTGCATGACGGACGCCGGGCTGGTTCTGGAAGGGGTCTCGGCGGGTTATCGGGACGCGCGGGTGCTGCACCGGCTCGACCTGGAGGTGCACCGCGGCGAACTGCTCGTGGTGCTCGGCCCGTCCGGTGCGGGCAAGAGCACCCTGCTGCGGCTGGTCGCCGGGCTGCACCCGGTGGCCGAGGGCCGGGTGCTGATCCAGGGCCGCGACGTGACCACGCTGCGGCCGGGCCGGCGCAACGTGTCCATGGTGTTCCAGTCGTACGCTCTCTTCCCGCACCTGAGCGCGCTGGACAACATCACTTTCGGTCTGGAGGTCCGCGACGTCTCCCGGGCGCAGGCCCGGGAGCGGGCGCGGGCCGCCGCGGCCTCGGTGGGCTGCGCGCACCTGCTCGACCGGCGGCCGGGTCAGCTCTCCGGCGGTGAGCGGCAGCGGGTGGCGCTGGCCCGCGCGCTGGTCCGCGAGCCGGACCTGTTCCTGTTCGACGAGCCGCTGTCCAACCTCGATCCGGAGCTGCGGGTGGAGACCCGCGGCGAGCTGAAGGCGCTGCACGCCCGGCTCGGTGTGACCTCGGTGCACGTCACCCACGACCAGACCGAGGCGCTGGTGATGGCCGACCGGATCGCAGTGCTCCGCGACGGCCGCCTGGAACAGCTGGCGACCCCGGACGAGATCTGGCGCGAGCCGGCGACCGTCTTCGTGGCCCGGTTCATCGGGTCCCCCGCGATGAACCTGGTGCCCGCCGACGGGCCGATCGTGCCGCACGGCATGCCGTCGCCGCCGGCCTCCGGCCGTCTGCTCGGCTTCCGGCCGGAAGCGGTGCGGCTCACCGGCTCCGGCACGCCCGGCACGGTCGAGCGGGTCGACGTCGTCGGTGAGGATGCGTACGCGTACGTCAGGCTCGCCGATCATGTGCTGACCGCGCGCGTGCCCGCCGTGGGAAGGCCGCAGCCGGGGGAACCGGCCGGGGTCAGCGTCAGCTGGCCCGACGTGCATGTCTTCGACGCCGAGACCGGCCGGCGGGTGCCGTGAGAGACCGCAGCCAGCGGCAGCTGTGGCTGATGCTCGCGCCCTACCTGGTGGGCCTGGTCGTGCTGGTGCTGGGCCCGTTTCTGATCACCCTGGCGCTGGCGTTCACCGACTACGACCTGATCCGGCCGCCGGTGTGGGCCGGCACCGCCAACTTCAGCGAGCTGACCGGCGACCCGATCTTCCGGACCGCCCTGGTCAACTCGCTGGTCTTCGCCGCCGCCGCGGTCCCGTTGCGGCTGATGATCGCGCTGGGCCTGGCCCTGCTGCTGCACCGGCGTGCGCTGGCCGCCGGTCCGGCGCGCACCGCCGCGGTGCTGCCCGCCGCGGTCCCGGAGATCGCCTACGGCCTGCTCTGGCTGTGGCTGCTCAACCCGCTCTACGGCCCGATCAACCAGGTGCTGCGCCTCGGCGGCGAGAACGGCCTGACCGTCCTGGGCCGCACCCCGCCGCTGTGGCTGACCGACCCGACCGACGCGCGGGCCGCGATCGTGCTGATGAGCCTGTTCACCATCGGCGAGACGTTCATCATCCTGCTGGCCGCCCGCCGCGCCCTGCCCCACGACGTCTACGAGCTGGCCGCCCTGGAGGACGCCACCAGCTGGGACGTGCTGCGCCGGATCACCCTGCCGCTGATCGCCCCGGTGCTGGGCCTGCTGCTGATCCGCGACGTGATCCAGAGCCTGCACTTCTCGTTCGTGCCGGCCCTGGTGGTGACCGACGGCGGCCCGCCGCCCTACGCCACCACCTACATCCCGCTGTTCGCCTACCGCACCGCCTTCGAATACCTTCGGTACGGGTACGCCGCCGCGGCAACCCTCGTGATGCTGCTGCTCACGGTCGCAGCCGTCGCCGTGCAATGGCGACTGTTGCGGCGTTACACCCGTTTCCACGACAGGTGACACCGGGGATCCGGGAGGCCGTGCTCACCGTCCCATCCACATGCGCGCCCACCGACCCGGCCGCGTGGAAGGAGTGACGCCCATGCGACGCCCGCTCGCCCTGCTGCTGGCCGTCGCCGTCGTGGCGCCGGCGACCGGCTGCGGGTCCGATCCGCCGCCGGCCGGCGCACCCGCACCGACCGCCACACCCACCGGAGCGCCCTCCATGCCGCCGCCCACCGAGGCCACGCCACCGCCGTCCGATCCGCCGTCCGAACCGCCGGCCGATCCGCCGTCCGGCGAGGCCCCGCCGTCGCTGCCGCCGCCCAGCCGGGGCGCGCCGCCGTCGAGCCCGCTACCGCCGTCGTCCGGCGAGCTGCCCGGCGGCCTTCCGTTCGGCGAACGCAACCTGACCGGCGTCGTCGAACGCGCCGGCAACTGCACGATGCTGCGGGTCGGCAAGCGGCTGTGGGGCCTGACCGGCACCCCGGTCACCGCCCTGCAGCCCGGCGCGGAGGTGGCGGTCAGTGGTCAGGTGACCACCCCCGACCCGGCGTGTCCCGCCGAGGTCGCCCGGGGCCTGGTCGTCCACCGAGCCACCCCGGTCTGACCCGTTACCTTTCTCTCGTCGCGCCGCCCCTGGACCCGCTCTGCCGGCGGCCGCTCAGTCCGGTCCCGGCGTGAGGCCGTCCAGGACCACGCTCCGCCCGGCGTCGCTGTCGCTGGTGGGCGCACCGCACGCCGCGCAGCGCGTGGTGGCCGGGGTCGAGGCGCCCCGCTGGTGGAACGTCAGCGCAGCCGACACGGCGATCACCGCCACGATCGCCACCATGACCGCCGCCGTGGCCAGTGTCGTCCAGTCCGCGTTAGGTCCGCCGCCGTACAGGGCGACGGCGAGTTCCTCGGCCAGCGGGTGCAGCCACAGCATGCCGATCGGGCCGAGCAGCACCAGCAGCGCCCAAGCGCCGCGCAGGTCGTTGCGCGCGGCCAGCCCCACCGCGGCGAGGAGTGCCGCCAGCAGCAGCACCAGTCCGGCACCGGGCAGGACCCGCCCGGCGGGCCAGCCGTAATACGTGAAATCGTCGTGGCTCAGGGTCGCCGCCACGGGGAGAACCGCGGCGGCGCCGGCGAGGGGCAGCAGTCGTAGCCACAGGGACAGCCGGCCGGGAACGCCGAGCGCCACGAGCCCGAGGCAGGCCTGCGCGAGCAGCACGAACAGCGGCGGCCGATGATGACCGACGACAGCGGCGAGCGGCACGACCGCGACGGTGAGGACGAGCGCGAACCCGATGGCTCGGCGCGTCCACCGGCCGGGTGCCACCACGTGCGCCACCGCCGCGAGCAGCCAGGCCGCCCAGACACCGATTCCGAGCGAGACGGCCGTGCCGCGCTGCTCGAAGCCGGGCCACGCCGTCGTCGACAGGCTGAGCTCCAGCATGGTCCACCCGCCGGCGAGAGCCGTGGCGGTCGCCAATGCCAGAATCGCGGCCAGCCGCAGGCCCGCGCCGAGTCCGGTGGCGCCGGCCGCGCGCAGGCGCTGGCGCAGCCCGCCC
>NZ_JBEZZB010000039.1:0-68047 GCF_040638955.1 Actinoplanes sp. NPDC024001 | reverse complement strand
GCGGACTTCAACGACCGTGGAGCGCACGTAAGACCGGGACTCGTCCCGGCGGCGCGCAGAGAAGCGGTAACCCACCCGGACGCCGCGTGTTCCACCCGCAGCGTGGAGGGAATCTCCGTCCTTCAGGGCGGAGAGGATGTCAATCCGCCACCCCGGACGACTTCGACTACACCTTCGACGGGCACGCCGCGTTCCTGGAACGCTTCACCGACGCCCTGAAGCTCGACCGGTACGCCGTCTACCTGCACGACTACGGCTCCCAGCACGGGCTGCGCCTGGCCCTGGCCCGCCCCGACCGGGTGGCCGGCCTGATCATCCAGAACGGCGACATCTACGAGGATCAGCACGGTCCGAGGTACGCGCCGCTGAAGAAGTTCTGGGACGACCCGACTCCGCAGGGCCGCGCCGAGCTGGCCGCGGCGGTCAGCCTGGAGGGGTTCCGCGACGAGTTCCGCGGCGAGGTGCCGGCGGAGACCGCCGAGCGGATCAGCCCGGACCTGTGGACGCTGTCCTGGGCGCAGCTGAACACCCCGCAGCGCCGGGAGCACCTGACCAACCTGCTCGCCGATCAGCGGCACACCCGGCAGTGGTTCGGCCCGCAGCAGGCCTATCTGCGCGAGCACCGCCCGCCGGCGCTGATCGTCTGGGGGCCGCACGACGGCTACATGCCGGCCGACGCGGCACGCGCCTACCTGCGGGACCTGCCGGACGCCGAACTGCATCTGCTCGACGGCGGGCACTGGCTGCTGGAGACCCACCTGGACGAGGTGGTCGCGCTGGTCCGGCCGTTCCTGGCCCGGATCCTCAGCTCCTGAGCCGGGCGATCTCCGCTTCCACATCGGCCAGGAACAGGGCCAGGTCACGGTGCGGGAACTCCGGGTTGGCCCGCTCCCGCATCGTGCACTCGCCGTGCAGCACCCACCCGGCGCCGTCCTCGGCCCACCGGTAACCGCCCTGCTCGGCGCAGCGATGCCAGTGACGCAGGTGATACTCCACCTGCTCCTCGTGCTCCGGCCCGGGCCCCAGGCTGCGCAACGCGGCCGCCAGCACCGGCCGGGCCTGCGCGAGCTCCGCGTCGCTGGTCATCGGCGTGAACCGGGACAGCAGCGCGACCAGCGGCCCCGGATGCCGCAGGCCGGGATCACGCAGCGCGGCGAGCTGAGCGATCCGGTCCAGCTCGGCCCATCGCAAGAACCAGGGAAGGTACGCACTCGCGTCGTCGTCGTAGCCCAGCTGGGGCAGCACGTCGGCACCGTGGCGCAGCCGGACCCGGATCAGGGTGGGGTTCAGCAGCGCCTCGATCTCCAGGCTCCGCTCCCCCGCGCTGAGCAGCCGCAGCTGCACAGCCGAGGCGGGAGAGCCGCCCGCCGAGTCCCGGTAGCCCGCCCAGAACCCGGGGTCGAACACGATGCGCCGGATCAGGTCATGCGTCGCCGGAACCATGGCGGGGATCCTGTCAGCCGTCCCCGCCGCGGCGCCACCCGGGCGTCAGACTCGGAACTGCCCCACCAGGTCGCGCAGCTGATGCGACATGCCGGCCAGCTGCTCCGCGGTGTCCCGCGACTGCACCACCCCGTGCGCGGTGTCCTGGCTGGCGGTGGCGACACCGGTGATGCCGGCGGCGATCTCCCCCGAGCCGGTTGCCGCCTCCGCGATGCTGCGGCCCATCTCCGCGGTGGTCGCAGTCTGCTCCTCGACCGCGGCCGCGATCGTGCTGGAGTGCTCGTTGACCTCACTGATGATCTCGGAGATCCGGGCGATCGCGGCGACAGCCGCCTCGGTGTCCTCCTGGATGGCCTGCACCCGGTCACCGATGTCGACGGTGGCGCGAGAGGTGGCCTGGGCGAGGTCCTTGACCTCCCCGGCGACCACAGCGAAGCCCTTGCCCAGCTCACCGGCGCGGGCCGCCTCGATGGTCGCGTTCAGCGCGAGCAGGTTCGTCTGCTCCGCGATCGAGGTGATCAGGGCGACCACGCCGTTGATCTCGCCGCTGGACCGTCCCAGCCGGCTGATCGTCTCGCTGGCGGTCTGCACGCTCTCCACCCCGGCGGCGGCCACGCCGGCCGCCCGGCCGGCGCCGTCGGCGATCTCGCGGATCGCGGCGTTCATCTCCTCGGTTCCGGCAGCCACCGTCTGTACGCTGCGCGACACCTCCTCCGCCGATGTGGCGATCCTGTCCGACTGCCCCGACGCCGAGTCGGCAGCGCTGGAGATCTGGGCGGAGGTCGCCGTCAGCTCGGAGGCCGCGTCGGAGAGGGTGCGGCTGTTCTCGGTGATCGTGGCGAACGCTTCGCGCAGCACGTCAAGGGTGCGGTTGACGGCGCGGCCCATCGAGGCCAGCTCGTCGCGGCCTTTGTCCGGCGCCCGCACGGTCAGATCCTTGTCGGCCACCGTCCGCAGCACCGCGACGGTGGCAGCCAGCGGCCGGGTGATGCTGCGGGTGACCACGAGCGCGACGAACACGGCCAGCACCAGGCAGAGCAGCCCGGCGATGACCATGAAGGTCTCGGACGTGCCGGCGGCGTCGTCGGCGGTCTGCTGGGCGGTGGCCGCACGGGCCGCGGTCAGCGCCACCAGCTCGTCGACCGCGCCGACGATCGTCGCCATCAACTCCAGGGCCTCGCCGGAGACCAGCGCGTTCGCCTGCTGGGTGCCGGCGCGGGTGCCCGACCGGTAACCGGCGATGATCCGCTCGTCGACGGCCATGAACTGGTCGAACGCCTCCTCGGCGGTGTCGATCAGAGCCCGTTCCGCGATGACCTCCTGCAGACCGCGCAGCTTGGCGAGGTCGTCCTGGAAGGCGGCGCTGGAGGCCAGGAACGACGCACGCTGCCCGACCGTGTCCTCGGTGGCGCCCTTGACCCCACGGATGGTGTCGAACGCATACCCGGTCTGCCAGCCGTTGAAGTCAGCCGTGCGGAACTTCGCTTGCAGCGCCGCCGCGCTGACCGCGTTCGCCGCGACCAGATCGCGGGTGGCCTGGCGGGCCCGCTCCTGCCCCCACAGCCCGACGCCGACCGCGGCGAGCATGCAGACGCAGATCGCGAAGAACGCCGCACCCAGGCGCGCGCCGATCCGCAGATTCCGGAGAAATCGCATCATCACTGCTGACGATACGGACCTCCGGGTGCGATTCCGCCGTTCCGAAAACCAAGCGGCCCCGGTTTTCACCGTGCATGCTGGCGACCATGCCCACCGGTGACGCCCGTGCCCGGCTGAGCGCCGGCGTACGGCGCCGCCCTGACGGCGTCACGGTGCCGCCGCCGGGTGTGCACCGGCAGGCGCCCTGATGCCCCGGCGCACGCCCGGCGGATACCGGGTCGGCATCGCCCGCCGGCAGGCGATCCTCGACGCGGCGACCGGCCAGTTCGCCCGCGGCGGCTACCACCGGACGGCGATGGCCCGCATCGCCGCGGACGTCGGGCTCACCGAAGGCGGTCTGCTGCACCACTTCCCGTCGAAGAAGCACCTGCTGCTGGCCGTGGCCGAACGCCGCCTGGAGACGACCGCGGCCTGGCTCGGCGAGCTGCCGCCCGGCGCCCCGGGCCGCGACGTGCTGCGCAAACTCGTCGAGGTGACCGGCCGCCACCTGGCCGAACCGGGCCTGATCGAACTCACCGTGCTGGTGTCGGCGGAGGCGGCCGACGCCTCCAGCCCGGCACACAGCCTGTTCGCCGCCCGCTACGACAACGCGCTGGTCGGCCTGGCCGGCCGGCTGCGGGCCGCGGTCGACAGCGGCGAGTTCCGGCCCGGGACGGACTGCGTGGCGGTGGCGCGGGAGTGCATCGCGGCCAGTGACGGGCTGCAACTGCAGTGGGTCCTCAGCGGAGGCGGCCTGGACCTGGTCGGCGCGGTGCGCGCGCATCTGGATCGGCTGGCCCGCACGGTGACAGCCGATGGCCGAGGTCTCTGACCGACGCCCGGCCGTCAAGGGGTTGCATCCGGTACCCAGGTACCGGCTTACCGTCGAACGGACGGCGCTCGAGGCGCCCTGTTCGAGGAGGTCAGCATGTCTTTCGTGGTTCCGGACGCGTGCACGTTGCCGACAGCACAGCGGCCGATGCGGCTGGCGGAGTTCGACGAGCTGTTCGCCACCGCGGTCCGTGCCGTCGAGCAGATCGACACCACCCACGCCCGGCTGCATCTGACCGGCCCGGCCGGGCTGGCGGCCCGGGTGCGGGACCTGACCGCTCGGGAAACGGAGTGCTGCTCGTTCTTCGCCTTCACCACCACACCGCGGCCGGCCACCGACGGCGAAGCCGTGGTGCTGGACATCGAGGTTCCGGCTGCTCACGCCGCCGTGCTCGCCTCGCTCGCCCAGCGGGCGAGCGCCGTCGCCGCGGGACCGACGTCATGACCGCCCTGCCGGGCCTCACCTGATCATCGGCACCACGCCTCCGAGAGGACCTGCATGAACCACCCCGTTCCACCCCCGATTCCGGTGGTCGTCGACAACGCTCCGCCGCGCCGGAGCAGCATCACCGGCGGGCTGGCCGTCCTGGCCTGCGCCGCGTGTTGCGCGCTGCCCCTGCTGATCGCCGCGGGCGTGCTCACCGGCGCCGGGGCCGCGATGCTGGAACAGGCCCTGCTGGCCGCCGCTGCCGGCCTGGCAGCGCTGGCGCTGGGCATGTGGTGGCTGCACCGGCGCCGCTCCGCCCGGCACGCCGCACCGGCCGCCGGTTGCGGCAGCACCGGATGCGGCTGCTGACCGGCATACTGTTGATCATTCTGGGCTCGACCACGCCCGGAGCGCACGTCCCGATCGAACTCACCCCGGCCGGCGTGCGGCGGCGGCCTCGCCGGCTCGGCGGCGGGCGCGGGTCACGGCGATGACGCCGCAGGCGGCGCCGAGCACGCCCAGCCCCACGGCGATGACGGCGCCGGCCAAGCCGTTGCCGGTGCCGAGGCCGCCGGCCGCGTTGGCCGCGTGCACTCCGCCGACGGCCACGCTGAACAGGCCCGCGAGCATCGCCGCCCACGCGCCGGGAGCGCCGGGACGGAACACGGCACGCCATCCGATGATGACGCTGGCCAGGCCGAGCACGGCGACCACGGTGGGCACGAGCCGGCCGGAGCCGACCTCATATCCGAACATCACCCTCTCCCTTCGGTCGGTCTGTCATCCGATCGTCGGGCCCGGGAGCCGCTGCCCGCGTCTGCCGGAACGCGGCAACCACTACGCCGCCCGGCGTACGCGGGGGACGCTTCTCGGCGTACGAAAGGGGGCGTGCCGGCGTCCTATGATCGCGGCATGCGGTGGTTGCGACTGCCGGCCTGGGTGCAGGACCTGCTGCTGGCCGTCTTCATCACGGTGATGCAGGTCCAGGGCACCGTCACGCGTGCCCACGCCGGGCCCGACGGGCTGGAACCGCCCGGATACGCCCTGTTGATCGTCAGCGGCGCGGCCATCACGGTTCGCCGCCGCTGGCCGGTGCCGGTGTTCGCGGTCACCGCGCTGGCGAGCCTCAGCTACTACGCGCTCGACCTGCCGGACGGGCCCGGGTGGCTGGCTCTGTTCGTGGCCCTCTACACGGTCACCGCGCACGGCGACGGGCGGCAGTCGGTGCTGATCGCCGGCGGCGGCATCCTGCTCCTGTCCGCGTTCTGGCTGGTCGCGGCCGCCGACATCGAACCGCCGGAAGCGATCGGCTGGGTGTTCTTCCGGATCGGCGCCTCGATCATGAGCGCCGCGCTGGGTGAGAGCGCCCGCTCCCGGCGGGTCATCGCGGCCGAGGCCGTCGACCGCGCCGAACTGGCGGAACGCACCCGCGAGCAGGAGGCCCGCGCCCGCGTCGACGAGGAGCGGCTCCGGATCGCCCGCGAGGTCCACGACACCGTCGCGCACGCGATCGCCATCATCAACGTGCAGTCCGGCGTCACCGCGCACGTGCTCGACAAGCGTCCCGAGCAGGCCCGCGCGGCGTTGCAGGTGATCGAACGCACCAGCTCCCGGGCCCTGCACGAGATGCGGGCGGTGCTCGGTGTGCTGCGCGACGGCGACGACGACCTGGCGCCGTTGCCCGGCCTGGGGCAGATCGGCGAACTCGCCGCGAAAGCCCGGCAGGCCGGCCTCGACGTCGACTTCCCCGGCGGCCCGCCGCCGGCCGAGGTGCCGACCGCGGTGGGCACCGCCGTCTACCGCATCGTGCAGGAGTCGATCACCAACGTGATTCGCCATGCCGGGACGACCCGGGTCACGGTCGCCGTCGACTACGGCGCTGACGCGGTGCGGGTGCGGGTCGCCGACGAGGGCCCACGCCCGGGTTGCGCGCCCTGCGGTGCGGACGGACCCGGCCGGGGCATCCTCGGCATGCGGGAACGATGCCAGCTGCTCGGCGGCGAACTGGAAGCCGGTCCGCTGCCCGGCGGCGGCTTCGCGGTCACCGCGCGGCTGCCCCTGACGCCGGCCTACACATGACGATCAAGGTGTTGCTCGCCGAGGACGAGCAGTTGGTGCGCTCCGGTTTCCGGCTGCTACTCGACACCGAGGACGACCTGACGGTGGTCGGCGAGGCCGCCAACGGCGCGGAAGCCGTCGAGCTGGCCCGTTCCGCCCGGCCGGACGTCGTGCTCATGGACATTCGCATGCCGGTGCTGGACGGCATCGAGGCGACCCGGCGGATCGCGGCCACACCCGGACTGGAACAGGTGCGGGTGCTGATCCTGACCACGTACGACACGGACGCGTACGTCTTCGACGGTCTGCAGGCCGGTGCCAGTGGATTCCTGTTGAAGGATGCCGGCCCGGCCGAACTGCTGCATGCCATCCGCGTCGTCGCCGCAGGCGACGCGCTGCTGGCGCCACGGATCACCCGGCGCCTGATCGCCCAGTTCACCGCCGGCCGCTCAGCCGGCCGAGCCGGCGCCGAGCGCCTGTCCGTGCTCACCGACCGCGAGCGCGAGGTGCTGGCGCTGGTCGGTCAGGGCCTGCGCAACGACGAGATCGGCGCGGCGTTGTATCTGAGCCCGGACACGGCCCGCACCCATGTCAGCCGGGCAATGGGCAAGCTGGGCGCCCGCGACCGGGCCCAGCTGGTGGTGATCGCCTACCAGACCGGCCTGGTCGTCCCGTGAGCCCGATCGGGTCGCGGTCGGTGCTGGTTGGCGTCGCAAGGTCAGCGGGAGGATCGAGGACGCGTGAGGCCCAGGGCCTTTCACAGCTCTTTGGCGTAGTAGACCAAGGTCCATGACCAACTGGGCCGGCGTTCGCGCCCCACCTCTCGGTATCCGAGGCCGTCATAGAAGGCCATAGCTTCCGGTTGGTTCGTCGCTGTGTCCAGGTGCAGCGCGCGTATGTCGAGTTCCCCGGCACGCTGTTCCAAAGCTGTCATCACTGCGCGTCCGACGCCGCGACGGCGGGTCGCTGGATGCACCCGCACGCGCAAGACTTCTGCCCGCTGCTCTCCCGACGGCCGGAGGCCGCCCATACCGACAAGATGACCGTCCAGCTCCGCGATCAGGAATTCGCCACCGGTGCGCAGGAAGCAACCGGTGATGTCGGCCAGATCGGAGAAGTTGACGGGCGGGCTCGCCGCCGGCGGCAGCGGTAGAGGAACGGAGGGATTCGCCGTCGCGCCGATATTGGGCAAGTCGTTCAACGCCCACACCGTCGGCGCGTCGGCGTCCGTGAATCTCCGAACCCTGGTCACGGCTCACACCATGCATCAGGCGCCCGGCAGTAGCGAACCGTTTAGGTCGGCCGAGGCAGACCGTCGCGATACGACGGCGACAAGGCTTCAAGCCTGTCTCAGCGTTTGCAGGGCGAGTTGCCATGGATAGGCATCAATGAGGTCGCCACCCGAGCCGGGGGTGTGGGGCTCGAACTCTCCCGGGCCCAGCAGGACGCGCACTCCTTCGGAGCGCAGCTGCTCGACACTTCGGCGGAATGCTGTCCGCGCCGCCAAGGCGCTGTTGACGAACGGCAGCACCACCACGGGGATACCGAGGCCGGGTGCCTCAGCCAGTAATCCGAGCGCGTAGGTGTCGGAGATTCCCTGCGCGAACTTGTTGATGGTGTTGTAGGTCGCCGGCGCGACGATGATGGCGTCCGCTCGTGGTGACTTGGGTTCGCCGGGTGTGCGGTAGCGGCTGCGCACGGGCCGGCCGGTCTGCTTCTCCAGGGCGGCTGCGTCGATGAAGTCCAGCGCCGGCGGGGTGGCGATGATCTGGACAGTCCATCCGTCGTCCTGGGCGAGTGTGACCAGTCGGCCGGCTTCGCCGGCGGGGCCGGCGGCGCACACGATGACGGAGAGAAGCTTGCCGGCCGAATTCACGCGGTGATTCCGAGGGCGTCGGCGAACTCTCGGGCTTCGTGGCGGACGCTGATCGGGGCGGTGGTCGCCAGGTCGCCGACCAGGCGGCGCGTGGCGGGACGGCCGGTGATCTCCTCGGGAGCGATCTGTTCTGCCGCTCTCAGCACCTGGAACGCACGCTCGTGCTTACCCCACATGACGAACGCGCGGGCGGTGTCGAGCAGCAGGGTGGCCCTGCGTTCGTTTATGGGCAGGGCGTCGATGCTCACCTGGCGGGCGTATTCGATCGCGCTACCGGCGTCGCCCATCGTCAGGGCGGCGTTGACCCGGTGACAGAGCACGTTGTTCGGGCCGAATGCGGTCCACATGTGGTTGCCGTCGTGGCCCAGACGACGGCCGGCCTGCTCGGCCTCGTCCAACAGCTCGGCGACGGTGTAGCGATCCCCGCGCTGGGCTGCGGCGATGGCTCCTCGCAGGAGCAGCGCGCCGTACACCGACAGGTCGTTGTCTGACGGCTGGCCGAGACTGGTGTCCATGCGCCGGGCCGCAGTGCTGGCGTTACCGGCGGCGGCCCGGTGGTGACCTCCGTCCATGAGGGCGTGCGTGATGATTCGGGCGCTGGAGCCGATCATCAGCGGCGCCTCGGACAGCTCGGCGGCCCGCACGCTGCGATCAGCGGCAAGCCAGGCCAATCCCTTGTCTTCCTGCTTGAGCATTACCGAGGCGGCCACGTGGTACGTCTCGGCGGAGAGCGCCTGGGCTCGTCGCTGGTCGTCGCCGTCGAGTGACGTGCATGCGGCACGGAGGGAACGCAGCAACGCTGGCAGCATGGTCAACACGTCGCCGTACCGGCACGCCTGGTAGTCCTGCTTTGCCTGAGTGACGGCAGCCGTCATCGAGGTCAGCGTCGGGACGCCGGCCACCGGCGGGGAGCACTCGGTCAGCGCTGCGGCTAGCTCTTCGAGGGCGTTGTCGGGCCGGACGCCTCCGAAGATCGTGGCGGCGGTCAGGCCCACGAAGGTACGGCGTTGCACGCTGTCGTCCTCTCTCGGCCGGCTCGCTTCCACGCTACGGGCGGGAACCACGGTGCCCGAAGCGGTCGCCCTGGAGCCATCTTGGGACGGGATGCCGTCCGCTGCCCGGGGAGCGAGGCCCAGAGCTGCGCGAGCCGTGTCGGGAAGACCCAAGCCGTCGGCTATCCGCTCGAACACCGCCAGCGCAATCACCCGCTGGTTCCCGCTCATGATTTCGCTGATCTTGCCTTGGCTCATTCCGGTCAGGCTGCCGATGGCGGTCTGCGACATCCCGGCGTACTGACGGATCAACCGGAACGTCTGAGCGATGTCACGGGCCTGCAATGCCGCGAGCATGTCGGGCCTACGCCAGATGGAGCCGGGAATCTCAGGCATCTGACTGATCTTCCTCCGGTGAAATGCGCGGTCGCGCGCTGAACCATCCTGGCCCGCCGATGGGCGATCCCGTCAAGGGATACCACCTCGCCATGGGCAGGCGCGGTCTTCCGATGGACCCTGGAGGCAGGACGAGCGAGCAGACCATTGAGGCCCCCGCGCCTTGTCAGCGTGGCTACGGAATCCCGTGGACCGGGCGCGGGCTCAATGCCGAGGGGATCGACGATGACACAGGACCGGCGCCCCGAAGCAATCGGCCGGGCTCGGACAGCCGCTGCGGCGCTTCCTGACGGGGTCACGCTGAGGCAGTCCATGCTGGGGGGTCAGATGGTCATGCACCGAGGAGCCCTCGCCGGTTGGCTGCGGCCGGAGGGCGCTCAGTGGGGCGCGTACACCCCGGCGAGGCCGCCGGCTCCCGGCCAGTTCCTGGGTGCGTTCGATCACGACGTATCAGCGGTCGGCCGGATCCTGTCTGCTGCTGGTTTCATATCGATGACCGCGGGGTGGCGGCCGTCGTCGGATCGAGAGATCTCAGGCGAGGCGGACAGCGGCCAGCGCCGCGGTGACCAATAATCCCAGGCCGTTGGTGGCCCAATGCAGTGCCGCGACGGCGAGCAGGCTTCCGCTGCGGCGGCGCAGTTCGCACAGCAGCAGGCCGGCCAGGGCGGTGAAGCCGACCGCGCCCAGCACCGCCAGCGCCTGGCCGACCAGGTCGGTGCCGAGCACGGCGCCCACCGCCTGGTTGGCCTGGGCGAGGCGCAGGGACGGCAGGATGTGCCAGAGGCCGAACAGCACCGACGAGGTGATGCTCGCCCAGACCGCCCCGCGGTGACGGTTGACCATGCCGAGCAGGACGCCGCGGAAGGCGACCTCCTCCAGCAGGACCGTTCCCAGCGGCACGACCACGAACGCGGTCATCAGGGCCGCGCTGAACTGCAGGTGGTAGCGCACGTCGTCGAACGCGGGCCGGGTGAGCGGGATGGCGACGCCGATCGCGTAGACGACCGCGACCGCGAGGACGGCGCCGACGGCGTATTTCAGGCCGGGGACCAGGGTGCGCCGGGACAGGCCCATGTCGTGCCAGCTGAGGCCGACCCGCCGGCCGAGCAGGATCAGTCCGAGCGCCACGAGGGGCCCGGCCACCAGCCCGGTACGCGGCGGACCGTACTTGGCGGCGACGTTGACCGCGGCGAGCACGACGAGCATGGCACCGAAGACGAGGACCAGACGCCGGCGCGACGGGTGACCCGGACGGTCGGCAACAGAAGGGTGATCAAGGGCGACATTGGGCATAGCGGGCCAGACACTACCCGGCCCGCGAGCCTCACATCGGACGAATGTAACGCTGTGTGACCTTAAACTCGTCACCCGGGAGGACGACCCGAGGCCGGCCCCCTACCGGTGTTCCAGTGCCAGCCGCGGCAGCCGGCGCGCCAGGCCCGCCGGCAACCACCAGGCCCGCGCCCCGAACAGGTGCATCACCGCCGGCAGCAGCAGGCATCGGATGATCACCGCGTCGATCAGGACGGCGACCGCCAGACCGAGGCCGAACTGCTGCAGCATCCGGTCCGGCGAGAGCACGAACGCCCCGAACACCACCACCATGATCGCCGCCGCCGCGGTGACGACCCGCCCGGTCGTGGCCAGTCCTTCGCGGACCGCGCCGCGGGCGTCACCGGTGCGCTCCCACTCCTCATGCATGCGGGCGAGCAGGAACACCTCGTAGTCCATCGACAGGCCGAACACGATCGCGAAAATCATCACCGGCACGTAGGCCTCGATCGGCCCGGGCGGTACACCGAAGGCTCCGTGCTGGAACACCAGCGTGATGACACCCATCGCCGCGCCCACGCTGAGCAGGTTGAGCACCGCGGCCTTCACCGGGATCACCAGCGACCGGAACAGCACGAGCAGCAACAGCGCCGACAACCCGACGACGACGGCGATGAACAGCGGCAACCGCTCGGCGATCGCGTCCGACACGTCGATGACGGCGGCCGTCGGCCCGCCCACCAGCACGGTGACGTCGTTGTCCCGTGCCACCGGTGCCAGCACGTCGTCACGCAGAGTGGCGACGAGTTCCGCGGTCGCCTCGTCCTGCGGGGCCGACGCCGGATAGGCGATCACGGTGGCCACGTCACCGCCCGCAGCGGCGAAGGGCGCGATCGCCGCCGCGACACCCGGAGTGGCCGCGATCGCCTGCCGCACGGCCTGTGCCGCGCTCTGCACCGCCTTCCCACCGCCGTCGACCACGACCACGAGCGGCCCGTTGAACCCCGGACCGAAGCCTTCGGCCAGCAGGTCGTAGGCCCGGGTGCTGGTCTTGCTGTCGGCGTCGTTGCCGGCGTCGGCGAAACCGAGGCGCATGTCGAGCACCGGCGCGGCCAGCCCGAGCAGCGCGACCAGCGGCAGCAGCACGGCCGGCCACGGCCGGCGGGCGACCCCGTCGCTCCACCGCCGCCAGACGCGCCCCTCTTCCCGTGCGGTGCGGCCGCGCTGCGCCCGCCGGGTCATGGTCCGCTCGAGGCGCGCGCCGAACAGGCTGAGCAGCGCCGGCAGCAGGGTCAGCGCCGCCAGCATGGTGACCAGCACGGTGACCGCCAGCGCCACCGCCACCCCCTGCAGCGCGCCGAGCCCGAGCAGCACCAGACCGAGCAACGCGATGATCACCGTCGTGCCGGCGAAGAACACCGTCCGCCCGGCGGTGTCGAGCGCGGTGCGCACCGCCGCCGCCCGCTCGGCCCCAGCGGCCAGCTCCCCGCGGAACCGGGAGAAGACGAGCAGCGCGTAGTCGATGCCCACGCCGAGGCCGACGAGGATCACCAGCGGCGTGGTGAAGTCGGCGACGGTCGCCACGTGCGAGGCGAGCACCACCAGGCCGATCGCGGTGCCGACGGCGAAGACCGCGATCACGATCGGCAGGCTCGCGGCCAGCAGCGAGCCGAAGAGCAGCACCAGCACCACCAGAGCCGCCAGCAGCCCGGCTCCTTCCGCGGCGCCGCCTTCGGCCTCCTCGGCCGCGCGCGCCGGGTCGCCACCCACCTCGACGGTGAGGCCGGGCACCTGTGCCGTCTCGATGATCCGGCGGGTGTCCTCGGCGGGCATCGCCTCGGCCCCGACGTCGAGCGTCACCGTCGCATAGGCGATCGTGCCGTCCTGCGACACCGCGGTGAACGGCGCCGCCACGTCAGCCACGTGCGGCAGCTGCCGGACCTGAGCCAGCATCCCCTCGACAGCCGCCCGGGTGGCTGGCCGCTGCACTCCGGCCGGATCCTGCACGACGATCTCCAGCGTGCCGCCGGCCCGGGCCGGCGCCCGCTCGGCCAGCACATCCTGCGCCTGCTGCGACTCGGCCCCGGGCAGGGTGAAGTCGTTGCGGTAGTCGTCGCCGGCCAGCCCGGCCCCGGCGGTCACCCCCGCCACGACGACCACCCACAGCAGCAACGCGGTCCAGCGGCGCCGATAGGACCAGCCGGCCAGCCTCTCGAACACGCTGCGCCGGCGCGCCCGCACCGCGATCCCGCTCATCACAAGGTTCCCTCCGCCTGCGAAATGACGACGGGAACCGACGCTAGGGACGACGGCCGCTCCGCCGAATCGCCCTGAGGTGGGCTTCGCTCGTACCCCCACAGGGGGATGCGGGATGCTCCCCGTGAGGGACTCGCCGCCCGGTCCTGCGCCCGTACGCTGTTTGCCGTGGGATCGCAGATGAAGGCCGCGCTCGACGCCGTCGTGGCGCTGGCCGCCGGCCTGTTCACCGTGGTGATGCTGCATCAGGGTGGCCTCGGCGGCAACACCGGCGACTACCGTCCGCTCGACCTGGCCGGCCTCGTGCTGGCGGTCGGGTCGGTTCTCCCGCTGCTCTGGTCGCGCCGCGCGCCCGGCGCCGCCTTCGGCGGGTCGGCCGTCGCCACCCTGGGCCTGATCGCGCTCGACTACGCGATGGACGTCCCACCCGGCCTGCTGATCGCGACCTATGTGCTGGCCGAGGCGGTCGGTGGCGGTGTCACGCCGCACCGCCGGCTGTGGGCGGCCGCGAGCGTCGCCGCTTTCCTGCCGTCAGCCATGGTCCTGATCCTGCTCAACGACAGGTCAGTGCGCGGCATGGCGTCCGGCATGGTCGCCTGGGTCACGATGTTCGCGCTGGTGTGGACGGCCGGTGACCGCAGCCGGCTGCGCCAGGAGCGGATCGCCGAGCTGGAGGTCACGGCCCGGCTGCGCAGCCTGGAGCTGCAGTCGCAGCGCCAGCTCGCCGCGGCGCAGGAGCGCACCCGCATCGCCCGTGAGCTGCACGACTCGGCCGGCCATGCGATCAACGTGATCCTGGTGCAGGCCGGCGCGGCCCGGCTGCTGCACGAGCGTGATCCGGAGCGGTCGCGCCGGGCCATCGAGACGATCGAGGAGGTCGCGCACGGCACGATCGCCGACATCGATCGCCTGGTCCGGGCCCTGCGCGAGGGTCCCCGGCTGACCGACGTGGCGCCGGCCCCGGCCGGCACGGAGGATCTGGAGCAGCTGGTCGACCGGCACCGGGCCGGCGGCCTGGAGGTCTCGACCACCTTCCAGGGCGCGCCACGCGGGCTGCCCAGCGGGGTGGCCTGGGCGGCCTACCGGATTCTGCAGGAGGCGCTGACCAACGCGGCCCGGCACGGGTCCGGGCGCGCCGACGTGCGGATGTCCTACGGCACGGCGGCCGTCGAGATCGTGGTCAGCAACCCGGTGGGCGACCGGCAGCGCCCCGGCGGCGGGATGGGCATCGTGGGGATGCGCGAGCGCGCCGCCCTGCTCGACGGCACGCTCGAGGCCGACACCGCCGAGACCGGCCTGTTCCGGCTGCGTGCCCGCCTGCCCTATGCGCCACCCGCGACGGTCGGCGCCATCGCATGACCGGCGACGGGCCGCTGCGGGTGCTGATCGTCGACGACGACGATCTGATGCGGGCCGGGCTGCGGGCGGTGCTCTCCAGCGACGACACGATCGAGGTGGTCGGGGAGGCGTCCGACGGCCGCGAGGTCGTCACCCTGGCCGCCGGCGCCGCGCCCGACGTGGTGCTCATGGACGTGCGCATGCCGCACCTCGACGGGATCGCCGCCACCCGCGCGCTGAGCGAGGCGGTGCCGGCCGCGCGGGTGCTGATCCTGACCACGTTCGAGGACGACGACTACGTGTTCGGGGCGCTCAGTGCCGGCGCGTCCGGGTTCCTGCTGAAGCGGACCCGACCGGAGCAGCTGATCGAGGCCATTCACACCGTCGCCGCGGGCGAGTCACTGCTGTCACCGTCCGTCACGCGTACGGTGATTGATCGCATGGCGGCGGCGGCGCCGCCGGACCCGGCGCTGGCGCGGCGGCTGCATGCCCTGACCGCCCGCGAGCGCGACGTGCTCGCGCTGGTGGCGCGGGGCCTGTCAAATGTGGAGATCGCGGCCGAGCTGTTCGTCGAGGAGTCGACGATCAAGACGCACATGAAGCGGATCCTCGCCAAGCTCGATCTGCGCGACCGGGTGCAGGCGGTAGTGGTGGCCTATGAGACGGGTCTGGTCCGCCCGGGAGCCGCGCGGTGAGCCGCGCGGTGAGCCGCACCGAGGCGACCCGGGTGCGCCTCCTGGTGACCGCCGAGCGGCTCTTCGCCGAGCACGGCGTGGCCGCGGTGTCCAGCCGGCAGATCAGCGAGGCGGCCGGGCAGGGCAACAACGCCGCGGTCGGCTACCACTTCGGCACCAAGGACGGCCTGGTCCGGGCGCTCGTGCGCGGCCACGCCGAGCCGATGGAGCGCAGCCGGCGCGTGTTGCTGGACCGGTTCGCCGGCAGCGCCGACCTGCGTGATCGGGTCACCTGCCTGGTGCAGCCGTTCACCGACCACCTGGCCGAGCTGGGCAATCCGAGCTGGTATGCCCGGTTCGCCGCCCAGGTGATGACCGAGCCCGCGCTGCGACAGCTCGCCGCGGCCGAGCTCGCCGACGCGCCGATGCTGCGGGCGGTGACCGACCGGCTGCATGATTGCGTGCCGCACCTCACGCCGCAGGCGCAGAGTGAGCGCGACGAGATGGCGCACACGTTGATCGTGCAGTTCTGTGCCCAGCGTGAGCGCACCGCCGAGCCGGATTGGTCGGCCACCGCGGTGTCGCTCATCGATGCGATCGAGGGTCTGTACCGCGCCCCGCATAGTGGATGTTTCGGACAGTAAGCCTTTCGGACACCCAAATGTTCAGTCAGGTGCTTTAAATTGTGGGCTCGCCGCACCGGACGCACCCCCGAAAGGCACCACATGTCCATCCCCCACCTTCCCCACCGCTTCACGCCCGCGGAACTCGACGCGATGCGCACGAGGTACCGGGTGGAGCGCGACCGCCGCATCCGCCCGGACGGCGCCACCCAGTACCGCCGGGCCGCCGGCGAGTTCGGCTACTACGCCACCGACCCGTACACCGAACGCACCGAGCGGGCCCCGGTCCACGACCGCGTCGAGGCGGTCGTCATCGGCGGCGGCTTCGGCGGCCTGGTCACCGGCGCCCGGCTGCGGCAGGCCGGCATCCAGGAACTGCGGATGATCGACGAGGCCGGTGACTTCGGCGGCACCTGGTACTGGAACCGCTACCCCGGCCTGCACTGCGACGTCGAGGCCACGGTCTACATGCCGCTGCTGGAGGAGGTCGGCTACGTCCCCAAGTGGCGCTACGCCCCGGGCGAGGAGATCCGCCAGCACGCCGTCGCGATCGCCAAGCACTTCAGCCTCTACGACGACACGCTGTTCCACACCCGCGTCATCGAGCTGCGCTGGGACGACGAGGCCGCCGAGTGGACCGTGCGCACCGACCGCGGCGACGAGTTCCGCTCCCGCTACGTCGTGGTCTCCTCCGGCACCCTGACCCAGCCGAAACTGCCCGGCATCCCCGGCATCGAGTCCTACCGCGGGCACACCTTCCACACCAGCCGCTGGGACTACGACTACACCGGCGGCGACCAGGACGGTGGCCTGCACAAACTCGCCGACAAGAAGGTCGGCGTGGTCGGCACCGGCGCCACCGCCATCCAGATCGTCCCGCACCTGGCCCGCGACGCCGAACAGCTCTACGTCTTCCAGCGCACCCCGTCCTCGGTCGACGTGCGCGACAACCGCCCCACCGACCCGGCCTGGGCCGCCTCACTGCAGCCCGGCTGGCAGCAGGAGCGGATGGAGAACTTCCTGACCATCGTCACCGGCGGCTACGCAGCCGAGGACCTGATCGACGACGGCTGGACCTCCACCGCCCGCCTGCAGCGGCAGATGCTGACCGGCTCGCTGGACGTCAACCTCTCCGAAGAGGAACGCGAGTACCTCGACGAGATCGCCGACTTCCGCAAGATGGACCAGATCCGGGCCCGCGTCGACGAGCTGGTCGAGGACCCGGCCACCGCCGAGCTGCTCAAGCCGTGGTACCGCTACATGTGCAAGCGGCCCACCTTCAGCGACCACTACCTGCAGAGCTTCAACCGCCCGAACGTGACGCTGGTCGACACCGCCGACACCGGCGGCATCACCCGGATGACCGAGACCGGTGTGGTGGTCGGCGACACCGAGTTCGACGTCGACTGCGTCATCTTCGCCACCGGCTTCGAGGTGGGCGTCTCCGGCGTGCTCTCCGGCACCCTGCCCGTGCACGGCCGCGGCGGCCTGCCGCTGCTCGGTCACTGGCGCAACGGGCCGCGCACGCTGCACGGCTTCTACAGCCACGGCTTCCCGAACCTGTTCCACCTCGGCGCGATCCAGAACGCGGCGTCGGTCAACTTCGTCCACGTCCTGCAGGAGCAGGCCACCCACATCGGCGCGGTTGTCGCCGAGGCGGAGAAGCGCGGCGCCCGTACGGTAGAGCCGTCTGCGGAGGCCGAGGCCGCGTGGGCCGCGACCATCCAGCAGACCGCGCCGAACAACTTCAGGTTCCAGTCCGAGTGCACGCCGGGCTACTACAACGGCGAGGGAAACCCCCGCCCGGTCAACTTCTCCTACGGTCCGGGCCCGGTCGCGTTCCACGACCTGCTGCGCCGGTGGCGCAGCGAGGGCGGGATGGACGAGGTGCTCAATTCATAGGTCGATCAGGTACGCGGTGGCGTGTCCGGGCCGGTGACCCGGCCGGGCAGGTCGTTGTCGTCCGGGTGATGTTCCGGTGTCGGAGCCGGCCCGCTCTTGCCCCGGGCCGCCGGGTCGTCGTTGAGGTCGATCGGCCGCTCGAACTCCGGCCGCTCGGTGGGCTGGGAAGTACTCATGCCTGTGGCGTACCCGCTGCTGCCAGGCCTATGCCGTTGATCACGTGGGTATGAGGGGGCATGCCCCCACGGACGGTGTATCACGACGGAGAATTCGGCTGGATGCGCAGCCGTACGCTCGGCACGCCGCGCCCGGGCGTACCCGAGATCGTGCTGGTGCCGGGCCTGGCCGTCGCCGACTATCTGCTGCCCGGCCTGGCCGCCTGGGGTGAGTGGACCCGCGCGCACCTGCTGGAGCTGCCCGGCCAGGCCGGCAGCGGCGAGCCGCCGTACGAGCTGTCGGTGGCCGAGTACAGCCGGGCGGTCACCGGCTGGCTGGCCGCCCACCGGCCGGATCCGGTGATCCTGGCCGGTCATTCCAGCGGCACGCAGGTGGTCGCCGAGGCCGCCGCCGGCGCCGCCGAGGTCGCCGGCCTGGTCCTGGCCGGGCCGATGACCGATCCGGCCGTCCGCGGCCGCTTCCCGCTGGCCGCCCGCTGGGCGGTCGAGGGCCTCACGCAGCCGCCGGCGCTGACCGCGACGCAGGCCACGGAGTGGTGGCGGGCCGGCCCGCGCCGCCTGACCCACCTGGTCGGCATCCACCGCAGGCACCGCATCGAGGACCCGTTGCGCCGGGTCACCGTGCCGGTGCTGGTCCTGCGGGGCCGGCGCGACCGGTTGTGCAGCGCGGCCTGGACCCGCCGGCTCGGCCGGCAGGTGGAGATGCCGGGCGCCCACTGCTTCCCGTGGAGCCACCCGCACGCCTGGTCCGAGCCGGTCCGGCAGCTCGCCGCGCTGGTCAGTCGATGACCGCGACCGCCTCGACCTCGACCAGCAGATCGGGCTCGCCGAGCGCCGCCACGCCGAGCAGCGTGATCGGCTTGACCGGGTCGACGCCGAGTTTCGCGGCGGCCCGGCCGACGCCCTCACCGAGCAGCGGCATCTTCTCCGGCGACCAGTCGACGACGTAGACGGTCAGTTTCGCCACGTCGTCGAAGCTGCCACCGGCGGCGGCCAGGGCGGTGGCGATGTTGAGGTAGGCCTGCTCGACCTGGGCGGCCAGGTCGCCGGGCCCGACCGGGGTGCCGTCGGCGTCGCGGGCGACCTGCCCGGCGAGGAACACCATGCGGGAGCCGGTGGCGATCGACATCTGCCGGTAGACGTCGGGTTTGGGGAGTCCGTCGGGGTTCATCAGCGTCACAGCCATGCCCAATGTATAGCACTGCTATGTATAGTGGCGCCATGGCTCGGACGAAGGACCCCGCGGTCCGCACCCTGCTGATCGAGCGGGCCGCGCAGATGCTGCGGGCCCGCGAGCCGGTCACCCTGCGGGCCGTGGTCGCCGGCACCGGCGTGTCGACCATGGCGGTGTACACGTATTTCGGCGGCATGGACGGCCTGTGGCGCGCCATGCGGCAGGAGGGATTCACCCGGCTGGCGGCCGAGCTCGCCACCGTCGCGGTCACCGCCGACCCGGTGCGCGACCTGGCCGCGCTCGGCTCGGCCTACCTGTCCAACGCGCTGGCCAACCCCGACCTCTACCGGGTCATGTTCGACGCCGGCTTCGACCTGGAGGACCCGGCCGCCGCCGACGAGTCGCTGCACACCCTGGTGCGCGCCGCCGAGCGGGCGAAGGAGCAGGGCCGGTTCCGTGCCGACGTCGACCCGCTGACCCTGGCCACCCAGAGCTGGGCCATCGGCCACGGGCTGGCCTCGCTGGTCACCACCGGTCCCCTGCCCCGCGCCGCGCTCGGCAACGGCGCGCCCATGCTGACCGCCCTCTACGTCAGCTGCGGCGACGACCCGGCGTCCTGCCGGGAGTCGGTCGCGGCCGGCTGGCGGCTGGGGTAACGGTCGAGCATCGCCCGCACCTCGGCCGCGTCGACGTTCGCGCCGAACAGTTCGGTGCCGGGCTCCATCCGCACGCCCTCACTCAGCGGGCCGGCGATCACCGGGTCGAACCCGAAGGCGTCCACCAGCGCGGCCGCCTCCTCGAGGTCCGCGCCGGCGATGGCGATGCCCTTGCGCTCACCCCGGTCGAGGTCGTGATAGCCCATGTGGTTGAACGCCTTGACCACCCGCGACTCCGGCAGGAACGCCCGCACCAGCTCGCTGGACGACGCCAGGTCGTCACGAATGCCGTCGACCTCCCACCAGTAGTTCATCGCGTCGATCACCAGCTTGCCGCGCAGCGCCTCCACCGGCAGCGTGCGGTACTTGCCGAGCGGGAGGGCGAGGATCACCACGTCCGCCCGCTCGGCCGCCTCCACGGCGGTCACCGCGACCGCGCCCGGCGTGACCACCTCCACGATCAGGGCGATCTTCGCCGGGTCGCCCGAGCCGGCCACGAGCACGTCGTAGCCGGCCCGCAGCGCCAGCCGGGCCAGCACGGTGCCGAGCTTGCCCGCACCGAGGATGCCGATCGTCGTCATCGCGCCACCATCTCCCGAACCATCGGCGCGACCTTGGAACCGAACAGCTCCACGGCGCGCAACCGGGCACTGACCGGCTGGGCGCCGGCCGTGTAGATCATGTCGAAGCGGCCCACGCCGAGCACGTCCACCGCAGCGGCGATCTTGCGGGCGACCGTCTCCGGCGACCCGATGTACAGCGAGCCGTGCTCCACCTCGGCGTCGAACTCGCTCTTGCGCAGCGGCGGCCACCCGCGCAGCGCGCCGATCCGGTCACGCTGCACCTTGTAGAACGGGTAGAAGATCTCCTTCGCCTCCGCGTCGGTGTCGGCCACGAAGCCCGGCGAGTGCATCCCGACCGGGTGCGCGACCGTGCCCAGCTGCTCCGCGGCCCGCCGGTACAGGTCGACGTACGGCGCGAACCGCTCTGGCGCCCCACCGATGATCGCCAGCATCAGCGGCAGCCCGTGCCGCGCGGTGCGCACCACCGACTGCGGCGAGCCACCCACCCCGACCCAGCTGGCCAGCCGCCCGGACTCGGTCTTCGGGAAGACGTCCGCGCCCTCCAGCGCGGCCCGGGTGGTCCCCGACCAGGTCACCGGCTTCTCGTCGAGCAGCTTGACGAACAGGTCGAGCTTCTCCTCGAAGAGCACCTCGTAGTCGGCCAGGTCGTAGCCGAACAGCGGGAACGACTCGGTGAACGACCCGCGCCCGAGGATCACCTCGGCCCGGCCGCCGGACAGGGCGTCCACGGTCGCGAAGCGCTGGAAGACGCGCACCGGGTCGTCGGAGCTGAGCACGGTCACGCCGGAGCCCAGCTTGATCCGCGACGTACGGGTGGCGATCCCGGCCAGCACCGTCTCCGGCGTGGAGATCGAGTACTCCGGGCGGTGGTGCTCGCCGAGCGCGATGGCGTCGACGCCGAGCTCGTCGGCGATCACCGCCTCCTCGACCACCTGCCGGATCGCGGCGGCGTGCGAGACGAGAGCGCCGGCGTCGTCCTCCGGCACGTCGCCGAACGTGTCGAGGCCCAGAAGAAGGTCGGTCATGGCACTTGCCTCCAAGTAATTGACGTGTCAACCGACCTCAACCACGAAGGCCCCGCGCTTATGCCACCTGCGGATCTTTTCTCCGAATTCTCCAGCGGACGATTCACGGACGACGATCCGCTGTTGTCCGGGCACCCCGCATGCCAGCGTCAGGGCCGCAACGAACCACAGCAGAAAGGGCATTCGCTCGTGCGAATCTCACAGAAGGTCGCCGCGGTGGGCCTGACCGCTGCCGCCACCGCGGCGGGGGTCACGATGGGCGCCGCGCCGGCGCAGGCCGCGCTCTACGGCGGCCAGTGCGGCTCCGGCTACGGCGTCGTGAACCTGATCGACCTTCCCGACCTGCGGGGCACGGTGTACCTCACCTACAACGCCTCCACCGGGAAGAACTGCGTCGTCACGATCCGGGAGCGGCCCGGCACGGCCACGCTCATGGAGGCGTACCTGCGCCGGTCCGGCACGTCGTCCTACGTCAAGGACAGCGGCAACTTCACCACGTACGCCGGACCTGTCTACGTCTCGGCGGCCGGCTCGTGCGTCGACTGGGGCGGCACGATCGGCACCGCGTCCAAGACCCGTTACGGCACGAACTGCGGCTGAGAGGAGCCACCCCCATGAAGAAGATCGCAGCAGCAGCGTTCGCGGCCTCGGCGGCCGCCGTCCTCGCCACCGCCACCCCGGCGCAGGCGGCCAGCTACGGCGGTGAGTGCGGCTCCGGCTACGGCGTCGTCAACTCGGCGTCGATCGGCACGAAGGGGACGGTGTTCCTCACCTACAACGCGTCCAACGGCTACAACTGCGTGGTCGCCAAGCGCAACAGCGTCGGTTCCGCGGTGCTGGTCGAGGCCGGCCTGGCGGTCCACCCGGTCGGCAACCACTGGACCAAGTACGACGGCGGCTACTACACCTCGTACGCCGGCCCGCTCTACCTGCACGCGGCCGACAAGTGCGTCGACTGGATGGGCCGGATCAGCGGCACCGAGGGCGGCAAGCGCGGCACCAACTGCGGCTGACCGCCGGAGCGGTGAGGCCCGTGGGCCTCACCGCTCCCCCACCCGCACGTCCAGGAAGATCGGCCGCTTCGCCGGGAACATGGTGCGCCCCTGCTCATCCGCCATCTTCCAGAAGATCTTGCAGGTGGCCGGCCCCGCCGGGGTCCGCACCGTCACCGAGATGTCCACGGTCTCCCCCGGCTTGGTCTGCGGAATAGCCACCAACTCCGGCGCCGCGCAGGGCTGCTCGTTGGCCCGCGCCAGGAACCGGTTGGCCCACACCACGGTCCCGGTGTTCCGCAGCCGCCACACCTTCGTGAACGACGAGTTCGGCGGCACCAGGCTCCCGTCCGGATAGGTGATGTCCCCCTCGAACTGCGAGTCGTCGTGCGCCCCCACCGCAGCCGTGTCCACCTCACCGGCGCGGTCCGCGCGCCCGAACAGCACGAACCCGACGCTCACCCCCACCACCGCGGCCACCACCGAAGCCACGAGCACCGCCAGCCGCGTACTCCGCCGCCGCGCCCCCGGCTCCGGCGCTGGTTCCGGCGATGGCTCGGGCCCCGGCTCCGTTTCCCACCCCGCCTGCGCCCGCGCCCACTCCTCGCGCCACTCCTTCTCCACCTCGAGCGCGTCCCGCCCCAGCCGATCCACCGCGAGCACCCGCACGAACTCCCAGGTGGTCTCCCAGCTCGGCAGCACCCGCCCCTGCGCAGCCGCGGCCAGCGACGACTTCGACGCCGCCGCCCCCAGCTTCTCCGCCATCTCGGTGTAGGACGGATCACCGGCCTCCTGCTTCAACCGCCACAGCCGATCCGCGAACGCCCCCACCGGCCCCGCCGCCGGATCAGGCCGCGCCGGCCGCCTTCCCCGCCGTCGCGAAACCCGCACCTCAACCCGCTTGCCCTCGTCCACCTGAGCCACCTCGCCGATCGTCCACAATGTCCGTGAATGCGTCGGCCACCCTATCGGTCCGCCGGCGAGGCGCCGCTCGGCCGGTGTGGGTCTTGCTGAAGCGGCGGGATGCGACGTCCGTCACCGGCGAGCCGCTTCGACAGCCGAGCGCGGGCATCCCACTCGCGAGTGCGCCGCCTTCGGCGCCGAGTGGCGGTTGTCCGTGTGCGATCACCTGATGGAAGATCCACAACGTCTGCCGCGGGCTGACATGTGACCCACGACGAAAGGCGAACCACCGTGCAGCTCGATGTGATCATGTGGCCGGACCAGCCATGGCCGCAGCTGCGCAGCGAGTGGCTGCACGCCGAGCGCCTGGGCATCGGCCGGGGCTGGCTCTACGACCATCTAAACCTCAACGGGCGGCCGGTGTGGCACGAGGCGTACACCGTGCTCGCCGCGGTCGCGGCCGCGACCACCCGCATCGGCGTGGGCACCATGGTGACGGCGCCGAATTTCCGGCACCCGGTCACCTCCGCGAAAGCAGCGCTGAGCCTGGACGCCCTCGCCGAGGGACGGTTCGTGCTGGGTGTCGGCGCCGGCGGCCCGGGCGGCGACTCGGACGCCTTCGGCGGCCGGCCGTTGACCCGAGCCGAGCGCACCGCCCGGTTCGCCGAATGGACCGAACTCACGCACCTGCTGCTCAGTCAGGAGAGCACCGAATACACCGGCCGCTACTTCAACGCCCGGGCCGTGGCCATCGGCGGCGGCGAACCCCGTCGGCCGCAGCTCGCGGTCGCGGCCACGGCCGCGCGGGGCATGCAATTGGCGGCCCGGTTCGCCGACCTCTGGATCACCCAGGACGTGGGGCAGAACCCGGCGGTCTACGCGGGCACGCCCTACCGCGAGATCCGGCGGCAGATCACCGAGCTGGACGAGATCTGCGTCCAGCACGGCCGCGATCCCGCCGGTCTCGCCCGGTTGGCGGTTCTCGGGTACGGCGGGGAACGTCCGCTGGACTCGATCGAGGCGTTCCGGGACTGCCTCGGCCGGTACGCCGAGCTGGGCGTCACCACCCTGGCAGTGCTGTGGCCGCGCGGCGATCAGGCCCGGACCCGGCTCGCCGTCCTGGAAGAGGCGGCCGGCAGCCTGTCGTTGTGATGCCGGCCGGGCGGGTGGAATCCCGCCCTCGGCAACCTGGTTCTGGCACACGCTGAGCGGGTACCACTGGGACACGTGATCCGAGGAGGCACCACATGGCAACCCTGACCCAACGTGTCCGCGCCTTTCTGCAGGGCCCGCAGGGACGGCGGCTCGTCGACCAGGGCCGTCGGGAACTCGCCAAACCGGAGAACCAGCGCCGGCTGCGCGGGCTGTTCTCCCGGCTGCAGAACCGGCGCCGCTACTGATCCCGGCGGCCCCGGCGCTGATCCTTCCACCTCGCCCGGCGATCGCTCCGCTCGAGCGGTTCCCGGGCACTCCGATGACCATCTCTGATGCGGCGATGACTCTGATCGCCGTTAGCCCGTCCCCGAACCGCGCGGCCGGGCACAGGCACGTCCCGTAGCTCAGGCCCGCCACCGACACGGCGCACGCCTGCCCGCACCGCCTGCCGTCACTCTGCGGCCAGCCAGCCGCCGCGCTCGCGAGCGCGGCGGCGGCGCGGTGCCCTCACCTCCGGTTGAGCGGCTCGATGCGACCTCGTTTCAGCATTGCGGCTTCCAGGGGCCCAGCCGCGCGCAGTACGAGCACGGCCGCGCAGCAGCCGAGCATGCCGGGCCGACCCGGATTCCCGCATCCGCCACCGTGGCCGCGAGTGCGCGCCGGCTCGGCGTAATCCACACCGGCCTCCCGGATCACCTCCCATGGACTGGTGCGGCGGGAGCCGCGCGGCGGCGCTTGCGGAGGAGCGGCATTGTTATAGTAGAATGCGAACATGTTGTTCCGGGTGGACGTGGCGGCGGCCGAGCCGCTGGCTGATCAGATCGCTGCTCAGGTGCGCGGCGGCATCATGCGCGGCGACCTGTCCGCGGGTGAGCGGCTGCCGTCCGCGCGGGAGCTCGCGGAGGTGCTGGATGTCAACCTGCACACCGTGCTCCGGGCGTATGCGCAGCTGCGCGACGAGGAGCTGATCGAGCTGCGGCGGGGCCGCGGGGCCGTGGTGCGCGGGGATGCCGACGCGACGCGGCTGCGGTTGGTCGAGTTGGCGCGGCAGTTCGTTCGCGAGGCGAGACGGCAGGGACTGGAGGAGGCAGAGATGCTGGCGATCGTGAAGGAGGCACAGCCGTGAGGAGACTGTGGGCAGCGGCGGTGCTGGTCTGGCTACCGGTGGCCGTCACCGCGGCCACGTGGGGCAGCTGGTCCGGCCGGTTGCCGGCCCGCGTCGCCACGCACTGGGGCCCGTCCGGCGCGCCGGACCGTTTCAGTTCCACCGAGGGCTTCTGGACGACCATGGTCGTCATCGGCGTGGTGGCCGGCGTGGTCGCCGTGGTGGCGGCCGTCGTCGCGGCCCGCGCTGAGCGCCTCACCCGTGGAGCCGATGGCACCGGACCGCCGCGGGCAGCCGACGGCGGCACGGAGGGACGCGACGTGGGGCGGGGCGCGTCCCGTACCGATGACGGGGTTGATCGCGAAGCGATCGGGGTGGCCGCGCGGCGGCTGTCGAACGCGCGTTTCCTGCTCGTCGGCGCCGGCGCCGCGTCGGGGGCGACCGCCGGCATGTGGGCGGCGACCGCGACCGCCGCGCTCGCGGACCCGGTCGAGCCGCGACTGGGGTGGCGTTTCCTGTACTTCGCGGCCGGCCTCGCCTGGGGCCTGGTCGTGTGGCTGGCGGCCGGGCGGGTCTCGCGGCCGGTGCTGCCCGTGGGACCCGCGGTGAATCCGCTGGCTCTGGGGCCGACGGAGCGGGCCGGGTTCAGCACGACCCTGCGCGCGCCGCTGATCGCCGGGGTGACGCTGGCGTCCGCCGTGCTGGTGATGGTGCTCGCGCTGACCGGGCCGCCGGCGCTGTGGTTCGTGGCGCTGATTCCGCTGGCGGCGGGGCTGGCGTTCGGGCGGATCCGGGTCACCGCGGACCGTCGCGGGCTGCGGCTGGTGACCGGGCTGTTCGGGGTGCCGGTGAAGCGGATCCCGCTCGGCGACATCGCCGGCGCCGAGGTGGCGGAGATCGATCCGATGGCGTGGGGTGGCTGGGGTTACCGGGTCACGCCGGGCCGTTCGGCGCTGGTGCTGCGCGCCGGGCCGGGCCTGGTGCTGCAGTTGCGCGACGGCCGCCGGTTCGCGGTCACGCTGGACGACCCGCAGACGCCGGCCGCGCTGCTCAACGCCCTGCTCAACCGGGTTGCCGGCTGATCGTTGTCGCGATTCGCCGCCGCGTCCGCGGCGACTGGACGACGATGAACGGATGACCGAACAACACGTACCGGCGGAGCCGAAGAAGATCCACGGCGACAAACTGGCCGAGGCGTTCGCACCGGTGGACCACGCCGGCGAGGACGAGCCGGAGGCGGAGAACAGCGACGTCCGCCTGCTGTCGCGGCACCCGGCCGCCAAGACGGCGCACGTGGTCCGTCGCTGAGCAGGCGCGGCGCCGGGCAACACTGAGCGTCAGCCGAGGCAACCGGCTGACGCTCAGTCGTCGGAGAAGTCGGACAGGCGGGGCGGCTCGACGCCGACGCCGATCGCGCGCAGGTCGGCGGCGCTGAAGGTGCGCTCGGCGCGGTCGCCGAGGAAGACGGTCAGCAGCGCGTCGAGGATGTCCAGGTGGTCTTCGCGGGACTCGGCCATCCGCATCCAGATCCGGTCGCTGGCGGCCATCACGCGGGCGTTCACCGGCGTGGCCTCCAGCGTGCGGTGCAGCAGCCCGGCCTCCAGGAAGTCCGACCAGGGCGCGGTCTGCCCGAGCAGCGAGCGCACGGTCGAGGTGAAGAGCATGAACAGCGTCCGGTGGCCGAACTCGCTCATCCCCTCATGGGCGAGGCGGATCTCGAAGAGCCGTTCCAGCCCGGCGAGCATGGCCCGGTGGTGCACGAGCAGCGCCGCGTTGAAGGTCGACGACTCCGGAAGGTATCCGCCGTACTTCCCGCCCTGGGCGGCAAGGTAGGCGTCGATCAGATCCCGCCGGCCGTACCGCCGCGTTCCCTCCATGATCGCGAACGATAGCGAACCTCGGGTCAGGCCGCGCGGGGCAGCAGCCCGGAGGCGCGCCACAGGGCGGTGCCCGGCCCGCCGATCAGGTCGAGGTCCGTGAGGAAGGTGACCACCCGCTCCCCCGCCCACCGCATGGTCTCCCGGTGGTACGGATTCGCCCGCGCCGCCCGGCGCCCCTCCTCCGGGTCGATGCCGACCGCCCGGTAGACGCGCGGGTCGACGAGCCGGGTGCCGGTCAGGTACGCCGCCCGCCCGATCACCAGCTTGTCGAAGGCGAGCCGCCCCCGCCCGGCGCCGCGGATCTGCCGGGCCAGCTCCTCCCGGGCGTAGCGCACGTGCCGGGCCTCCTCGACCACGTGGATCCGCGACACCATCCGCACCAGCGGCTGCACGTTCTCGTCGGCCATCGCCTCGCGCTGCAGCGTGTCCAGGATCTCCTCGGCGATCAGGATCGCCGCGTACATCCGCGGGCCGACACCGGTGTGCGCGATCCACTTGCCGAGCCACTGGTTGAACCCGTGCGGCTGGTAGACCGGGGTGCCCAGCCGCGCGATCATCCGGCCGAACATCACCGAGTGGCGGCACTCGTCGCCGATCTCGGTCAGCGCGTACTGGGCGTGCGGGGCGGTCGGGTCCTGTTTGAAGTATTCGCGGACCAGGAGTTGCATGAGGATCGTCTCGAACCAGACGCCGAGGCCGGCGATGCTGGCCACCTCGTGCTTGGTGAGCTCGATGCGCTGTTCCGGGCTGAGCCGGTCCCACAGGGCGGTGCCGTAGAGGCTGGAGCGGTGCGGCGGCACGAAGTACTTGCCCTCGGCGAACGGCGCCTCCCAGTCGATCTCGACCTCCGGGTCGTACGAGTGCTCGGCCGACGAGCGGAGCAGCCGGGTGGCGGTGCGGTCGCGATCGGACGGTGCAGTCGTCATTTTCGGCCTCCCGGAGCTTGACGTTACCGGCGGTAACAGTTACTAAAGGTACTATGAACTCAGTCACTCCCCCCGTCAATCCCGGCTCGGACCGTTCGGACGGCCGCCGTGGCCGCTGGGACGGTCACCGCGAGCAGCGCCGGGCGGAGCTGACCAACGCGGCGATCGAGGCGATCCGGCAGCACGGTCCGGACGTCGGCATGGAGACGATCGCGGCGCACGCCGGAGTCAGCAAACCGGTGCTCTACCGCTACTTCGCCGACAAATCGGAGCTGTGGCTGGCGGTCGGGCAGCAGGCCGGCGCGATGGTTCTGGAGGCGATCGTGCCCGCCGTCGCCGCGGTCCGTGAGGAGCGGGCGATCATCGGCGCGGCGATCGACGTCTACCTCGCGCACATCGAGGCCGACCTGAACCTCTACCGGTTCGTCGTGCACCAGCCGGACATCGCCCGGCACCGCGATGTCGTCGCCGACGTGATGGACACCGTGGCCAGTGGACTGGCCCGGATCTTCGGCGACCGGCTGCGGGCCCGCGGGCTCGACTCCGGTGCCGCGCTGCCCTGGGCGTACGGGGTCGTCGGCTACGTGCAGTCGGTGGGCGACTGGTGGCTCCGGCAGCAGCAGCCGATCAGCCGGGAGGCGCTCGGCGAATACCTGACGACGTTTCTCTGGGGCGGTATCGCCGGCATCCGCCGGGCCGCCGACATCCCCGGTGGACTGGCGGCACACGAAGGGTGGGCGGAGCAAGCGTGACTACCGAGGAAGAGGAATACCGGGGACCCGCCGAACTACACCTGGACGACGGCCCGGTCGCCGTCCAGGTGCGGATGTCGGCCCACTTCGAACCGGTCGAGGGCCGGTTCCGCTGGGCCGGGCGCACCGGGCCGGACGACGTGCTGCGCCAGCGCGTCGGCGCCGGGCTGCGCAAGGCCGCGATCGTCATCGACAGCCGGCAGACACCGGTGAAGCTGGGTGATCCGGACCCCTGGGGTGGCGTCCGGATCACCGGCACCGGCACCCCGCCGTGGTTCCCGGTGGCCGGGGAGGCGCCGGATGCCCGCTGATCGCCACTTCGACGTGCTGATCGTCGGCGCCGGTCTCTCCGGGATCGGCGCCGCCTGGCGGTTGCAGAAGCAGCGGCCCCGCGACAGCTACGTGATCCTCGAGGCCCGCGACGCGATCGGCGGCACCTGGGACCTGTTCCGCTATCCCGGAGTGCGCTCCGACTCCGACATGTTCACCCTCAGCTACCCGTTCCGGCCGTGGCGCGAGCCGGAAGCCCTGGCGAGCGGCGACAAGATCCGCCGGTACATCGAGGAGACCGCGGAGGAGGCCGGCATCACCCGGCACATCCGCTTCGGCACGCGGGTGGTGCGCGCCGACTGGTCCACGCCGGACGCGCGCTGGACCGTGCGGACCGCTGCCGGTGACGTCTACACCTGCAAGTTTCTGTACGGCTGTGCGGGCTACTACAGCTACACCGAGGGTTACCGGCCCGATTTCCCCGGGCTCGGCGAGTTCCGCGGTGAGGTGGTGCACCCGCAGTTCTGGCCGGAGAACCTGGATTACCGGGGCAAACGGGTGGTGGTGATCGGCAGCGGGGCCACCGCGGTGACGCTGGTGCCGGCGATGGCCACGGACGCGGCACACGTCACCATGCTGCAGCGCTCGCCGTCGTACGTCACGCCCCTGCCGAACCGTGACGTGATCGCTGACCTGGCCCGCAAGCTCTTGCCGCCGAAGGCGGCGAACCGGGTCGCCCGCGCCAAGAACATCCTGCTCACGCAGAGCTTCTACCAGCTGGCACGGCGCCGGCCGCGGCTCGTCCGCCGCGCGCTGCGCGGCGTCGCCCTGCGTTACCTGCACAACCCGGGGTACGTGGACGAGCACTTCAAGCCCCGTTACGACCCCTGGGACCAGCGGCTCTGCGTGATTCCGGAGGCGGACCTCTACACCGCGATCACGTCGGGGCGCGCGTCGGTGGTGACCGACCACATCGAGACGTTCGTGCCGGAGGGCATCCGGCTGAAGTCCGGGACGGTGCTCGACGCGGACGTGATCGTGTCGGCGACCGGGTTGACGCTGCTGCCGGTCGGCGGGATCGCGCTGGCCGTGGACGGTCAGCCGATCGAGGTCGGTGGGCGGGCGACCTACCGAGGGTTGATGTTGAGCGGAGTGCCGAACTTCGCCTACTGCATCGGTTACGTCAATGCGTCGTGGACCCTGCGGGCCGACCTGTCGCACCGCTACCTGCTGAAACTGCTCGACCACATGGAACGGCACGGCTACGCGAGCGCGACCCCCGCTCACCCGCGGCCGGGCGGCGCCGGCCGGCCGCTGCTCGATCTCTCCTCGGGGTACGTGCAGCGCGCGCTCGACACGTTCCCGGTGCAGGGTGACCGGGATCCGTGGATCGTGCGGCAGAACTACCTGCGTGACGTGCTGACGACGCCGCGCGCCGACGTGACCCGGGACATGGTGTTCGCCCGGCGCAGCGTGCCCGCTCGCAAGGAAGAGGTGGTCCGATGAGGCTTCCCGAGTACCGGTTCGCCGGGCAGATCGCTGTGCTCACCGGTGCGGCCAGCGGGATCGGTGAGCAACTCGCCTACGGGCTGGGCGCCCGCGGCAGCGATCTGGTGTTGATCGATGTTGACGAGGCGCGGCTCACCGTGGTCGCTGACCGGATCCGTGCTGCCCATCCCGGGTTGACGGTGCAGACCATCGTGGCCGACCTGTCGGACCGCTCGGTGGTGGAGGGTGTGGCGACGCGGGTACTGGCCGAACATCCCCGGATCGGGTTGTTGATCAACAATGCCGGGATCGCGCTGGGTGGACGGTTCGATCAGGTGTCGATCGAGCAGTTCGAGACGGTCATGAACGTCAACTTCCGGGCGCCGATGCTGTTGACGCACATGTTGATTCCCGCATTGACTGCAACGCCCGGTGCTCATCTCGTCAACGTGTCCAGTCTGTTCGGGTTGATCGCGCCGCCCGGGCAGAGCGCGTACAGCGCGAGCAAGTTCGCCCTGCGCGGGTTGAGCGAGTCGCTGCGCAGTGAACTGCTGGACAACGGGGTCGGCGTCACGACCGTGCACCCCGGCGGCATCAAGACCCGGATCGCGGAGTCGGCGCTGGTGGGCTCGCACGTGCCCGAGGAAGACATCGAACCGAACCGCAAGCTGTTCGCGGCGCTGCTCAGCTATCCCCCGGAGAAGGCCGCGGAGCAGATCCTGCGTGCCGTCGCGAAGCGCAAGGCGCGGCTGCTGATCGCCGCCAGCGCCAAGGCGCCGGACCTCCTGGCCCGGCTCTTGCCGGTCGGTCACGCCCGGATCGTGCGCGCGCTGACCGTCGCCCGCGGCACCGTTTCCCGAGCCGCTCCCGCCGCCGCTTCTCGCGCCGGTTCCGGCGCCGCATCCGGCGCTGGCTCCAGCACTGATTCCGGCGCCGGCGAGGCGGTGGTCAAGCAGTGAAGTATCAAGACGTGCGCGGCACGCGCATCCGTTTCCATGAGACCGGTGACCCGCAGGCCCCGCCCGTGCTGCTGCTGCACGGCATCGGCCGCAGCCTGGAGGACTGGCTGCCGCAGCACGAACTGCTCGGCGACTACCGGGTGATCAGCATGGACATGCCCGGTTTCGGACTGTCCCAGCGCATGCCCGAGACGACCACGCTGCCGGTCCTCGCCGACGGTGTGTGGGCGACCCTCGACGCGCTCGGCGAGACCCGCCCGGTGCACCTGATGGGCAACTCCCTGGGCGGCGCCGTCTCCATGGAGATGCTGTCGTCCGCGCCGGAGCGGGTGTCAACGTTGACGCTGGTCAACAGTGCCGGTTTCGGCAAAGAGGTCACCATGGCGTTGCGCATGCTGGCCGTCCCCGGCCTGGGCCGCCAGATGCTGCGCCGTATCGACAGGTGGACCGCGCCCCGGGTCGAGCGCAACCTCTTCGCCGAGCGCGCGATGGTCACCCCGGAACGCATCGCGATGGCCATCAAGATCGCCCGCCAACCGGACTTCGCACCGGTCTACCTGGAGGTCGCCCGGGCCCTGGGCGGTTTCCGCGGGGTCGGCGCCGCCTGGCGCGCCGACCTGCTGCAGCGGGTGTCCGCCCACGTCAAACCCACAATGATCATCTGGGGTGACCGCGACATGATCCTCCCGTGCGCCCACCTGGCAGCCGCACGGGCGGCGTTCCCGCACGCCCGCTCCCACATGTTCGCGCGCACCGGCCACATGCCCCAGATCGAACGGCCGAAGGAGTTCGCGGATCTGGTTCGCCCGGTGCTGGCCGAGGTCTCGGTCTGACGTTCACACCGGGACATGCCCGGCCCGGGCGGCGGTCAAGGGGGGTCGCCGCCCGGGCCGCTCCACGTTTCTACGTCTCTCCCGCCCGGCGCGGCGTCTCCCGCTCCCCGCCCGGCGCTCGCGCGGCTTTGCCGTTCTGGTCGCCTACGGGCGAGCTGCTCACGGCGCCGACGAGAACAGCCGAAGGGCGGGTTGACGGACCCTACGGCACCAAAGGGCGGACCTCCTGCGCTATGAACCGCACGAAGCCCTCGAGGTCGGGCTCGTCGGCGGTGGGCTGCAGGATCACGGCGTCGGCGCCGGCTTCCTGATAGCGGTGCACGACGGCGGCTATGTCGGCAGCACCACCGACTGCCGTGGAATCGGTCCTGTCTGACTCGCCCCAGAAGTCGAGTTCACGGGCCATCCGGGCACCGGCGTCAGGGCCGGTGGCGGCGTGCACGTAGACAGTGATGGCCTTCGCCTTCGGCCTGACGGCGGCGACCTCCTCCGGGGGCGTGCCGGCCGTCAGCAGGATTCCGTCGGCGTGCTCGCATGCGAGTTCGCGCGTCTTGGGCCCGGTCGCACCGGCGTAGACGCGAGGGGCGGTCGCCGGCGGGTAGTCCAGCTTGACCTTGTCCAGCTTCACGTAACGGCCGGAGGTTGTGACGGTCTCGCCGGCCAGCAAGGCCTTCAACGCCTCGATGTGCTCGCGCAACAGGGTCAGGGGTGAGCCGACCCGCGCGCCCACCTGCTCCATCCAGTCCTGGACGCCGTGGCCGACAGTGATGAGCGCCCGGTCGGGGAAGAGCCGGTGCAGCGTGGCGGCCTCCATGCCGAGCACCGCGACGTTGCGGAACGGCACCGGCAGCAGGCCGATGCCCACGGTCAGCCGATCCGTCCAGGCGAGAGCGGCGGCCGCGGCGGCGATGCCGCTCTCGAGGAAGCAGTCCTCCCAGAGCCACAACTCCTCGAGGCCGGCCTCGTCGGCGGCGCGCGCGACGGATCGGAGGCGTTCGGGCGGGTTCTGCGGGCGGAAGACCACACCGAGAGTCGTCATGACGGCCGAGCCTAACCGCGCCCCGAACGCCCCGCAGGCCACGCTGCCGCAGAACCGGCATGCCGTGGCGCCGGCGCACCCGTCAGCCGACGCGTGCGCCGTCGTTGCGGCGCACCGCCTCCTGCCAGCCGCGCACCTCGGAGGCGTCTCGTTCGGCGGGGCCGACGTAGTCGGCGGAAGGACGGATGATCTTTCCCAGGCGCTTCTGCTCCAGGATGTGGGCGCTCCAGCCGGCGGTGCGGGCGCACGTGAACATCGCGGCGAGCATCTCCGCGGGGACGCCGGCGAAGTCGAGGACCACGGCTGCCCAGAACTCGACGTTGGTCTCCAGGATGCGGTCGGGTTTGCGCTCGCGGAGCTCGGCGAGGGCGGCGATCTCCAGCTCGCGGGCCACCTCGTAACGCGGGGCGCCCAGCTCGCGGGCCGCCTCGCGCAGGATGCGAGCGCGCGGGTCCTCGGCGCGGTAGACCGCGTGGCCGAAACCCATCAGGCGGCCGCCGCCGTCGAGGACCTGCTTGACGTAGCCGCGGGCATCGGCGCCGCGCTCCACGGCCTCGATCATGCCGAGCGCGCGGGCGGGGGCGCCGCCGTGCAGCGGGCCGGAGAGAGCCGAGATCGCGGCGGACAGGCAGGCCGGGGCGTCGGCGCCGGTGCTGGCCACCACCCGGGCAGTGAACGTGGAGGCGTTCATGCCGTGCTCGGCGGCGCAGATCCAGTAGCGGTCGATGGCGGCCACGTGGCGTGGGTCCGGCTCACCCTGCCAGCGGATCATGAACTGTTCGGTGGCGGTGCGGCCGGCGTCGACCACGTGCTGCGGGACGGCGGGCCGGTTGTGGCCGCGGGCGGCCTGGGCGACGAACGACAGGATCGCCGCGGACGTGCGGGCCAGGTCGTTGCGGGCCTGGGCCTCGTCGATGTCGATCAACTGCTGGAGTGCCCAGTGCGGGGCCAGCGTCGACACCGCCGCCTGCACGTCGACACGGATGTCGCCGGTCCGCACCGGGACGGGCAGCGACTCGGCGGCCGGCAGGGCGGCCTCGAAGTCGCCGTCGGCGAGCAGGCCCCACACGTCGGCGAAGGAGACGGTTCCGGCGAGCGAGCGGATGTCGATGCCGCGGTAGCGCAGCGACCCGCCGTCGCGGTCCGGTTCAGCGATCTCGGTGTCGAACGCGACGACACCGGCAAGCCCTGGATTGACAGTCAACATGACGTCAATCTGGAATCAACACGACTTGATGTCAATGTTGATCGCGTCAACATGAGAGGATGCGCACATGAGCGGAGAACTCCTGACGACCGAGCAGGTCGCCGAGCAGCTTGGTGTCAAAGCGGCGACCGTTTATGCGTACGTCAGTCGGGGCCTGCTCAGCAGCCAGCGCAACGCTGACGGCAAAGGCAGTCTGTTCGCGAAGGATGACGTGGACGCCTTCGTCGCCGGGCGCAGACGCACCACCACGCCGAACATCCAGACCGGGATCACGCTGATCAAGGACGGCGGCCTGTTCTACCGGGGACGGGATGCGACCGTGCTGGCCGGCACGTCCTCCTTCGAGGCGGTGACGAACCTTCTCTGGACCGGCGAGTTGGAGGACGCGGCTTTCCCGGTCAACCGGGAGCTGACCAGCCTCGCGTGGGCGGTGACCCAACCCCTGCCGGAGACCGCCCGCCTCACCGACCGGCTCCGGGTGACAGTCGCCGCGGTCGCCGCCGCCGACCCGCTGAGGTTCGACACCGCCCCGGCCGCGGTCGTCGCCACCGGGCGCCAACTGCTCGCGACCATGGTGCACACGCTGCCGTCACGGGTCGGCATCCCGGTCAGGGCCATGCCGCTCGCCGAGGCGTTCTGGTACAGGTTGACCGCCACCCCGCTCACCGACACAGCGCTGCACTCACTCGACGCTGCCCTGATCCTGCTCGCCGACCACGATCTGGCCGCGTCCACGCTGGCCGCGCGGGTCGCGGCGTCCACGCGGGCCCATCCGTACGCGGTGGTCAGCGCCGGCCTCGCCGCCCTCGACGGGCCGTTGCACGGTGCGGCGAGCGCTCTGGCGTACCCCATGCTCGCCGAAGCGATGAACGGCCTGGACCCGGTTGCCGGCATCTCGGACCGCCTGCGGTCCGGCATGCCGGTGCCCGGTTTCGGCCATCCGCTCTACCCGGACGGCGATCCGCGGGCCACCACACTGTTCGACCTGCTCGACGACGGCCCGGTGCGCACGACGACGCTCCGGCTCGCCGACGCGATGCGCACCCGATCCGGCATCGCGCCCAACATCGACCTCGCGCTGGCCGCGCTCGCCCTGCACCACGGCATGCCGGCTGACGCCGGCGAGGCGATCTTCGCGGTGGCGCGCACGGCAGGCTGGCTCGCGCACGCCTTGGAGGAGTACGCCGACCGGCCGAGCCGTTTCCGCCCCAGCGGCCGGTATGCGGGCCGCCAACCCGCGTGACCGCCCTTGCCGAGCCGGAATGCTCTGCCGATCAGTGCGTGGAGCAACGCGGCACGGGTGACCAGCGCGCGGAACCGCACGGCTATGGCTGATCAGGGCGAAGAGCAGCGCGGCAATGCGTTGACCAGCATGCGAAAACGGCACGGCTACACGTTGACCAGCGTGCGGAACAGCGCGGCTACGGGTTGACCGGCGGGCGGAGCAGCGCGGTCAAGGGCGCCGGTCGGCGGCCGCGTAGGAGGCGGCGGCGGTGAGGGCGGAGACGGCCAGGACCGAGGGCCAGGAGCCGATGCGCTTGGCCAGCGGATGCGACAGGCCGAAGGCCCCGATGTAGGTCGCCAGCAGCGCGCCGGTCGTGGCGGGCGTGGTCCGGCGGGACCACTCGCGGGCGGCGACAACGCCGCCGGCTGCGAGGACCGCGCCGCCGAGGGGGCGGATGCCGGTTCGGCGGGCCAGCTGCCAGCCGCCGATCAGGGAGCCCGCGGTGATCGCGGCGGTGGGAACGCGCATGGGAAGAGCCTATACCGGCACGATCACCGCAAGGATTCCATGAAGCGGCGCAGCCGGCCGTCGGCGACGGCACGTGTCCACAGGGCGCGCGCCTGCTCGTCGTACGCCGGGCGGTCTTGATCGAGACGGTCGTGGAGCGGCAGCAGCAGCTGCCGCTTGGTGAGATGGAAGGTGTCGGCGGGGATCGCGGCCAGCTGGTGGGCGGCGGCCAGCGCCGCCGTGAGGAGGTCGCTCCCGGCGACCACCTGGTCGGCGAAGCCGGCCGTGACCGCCTCGGCCGGGCCGAAGGTGCGGCCGGAAAGCACCGCGGAGCGGGCCCGGCTCGCGCCCAGCGACCACCGGACGATCTCCAGCGCGGCCGGCGGGAACGGCACACCGACCAGCAGTTCGGTGACACCGATGCGGCCGCCGGAGTCCGCCATCACGCGGTGGTCGGCGGCGCAGGCGAGGACCGCTCCCCCGGCGATGGCATGGCCGTTGACCGCCGCCACCACCGGCTTCTCCAGGGTGAGCACGGCCAGCAGCGCGTCGCTGAGCGCGGGCAGGAACGCCTCGACATAGCCGGCGCCGCCGTCGATGACGCGCCACAGGTCGACGCCGGCGGAGAAGCTGCGCCCGGTGCCGGTGAGGACCACCGCGGGATGGGCGGAGGCGGCCAGGCCGGTGAAGACGGCGGTGATCTCCCGGAGCAGTTCGACGTCGAGCGCGTTGACCTTGCCGTGGGCCAGGCGCACCACGGCGATGCCGTCGGCGTCCGCTTGCTCGATCATCAGGTCAGCGTAGTCGCAGATCTAGCTTGATCGATTCGCTGCTGCGACGATGACGGTCATGGGGGTACGAGGCCGCGCGCGACAGCACTGGCTGTACTGGCTGTACGGCACGATCGGCGCGTTGCTGCTGGTGGTCGCGTTCCTGCTGCTCTATCCGGTGCGGCACACCGACGGTTTCGCCACCGAACTGCGGATCAGCATCGGCGCGAACCTGATCGACCTGGTGCTGGCGGTGCTGATCCTGCAGCCGCTGATCGTCTTCTTCGGCCGCAACGCCGTACGGTGGCGCAACCGCCTCGACTACCGCGACGTGATCACGCGGATCGGGCAGGCCGACGACCGCGTGGACATCTGGAAACACTGGACCGGCCTGCTGGAGAACCAGCACGAGCGGGAGTTCCTGGCCGCCGTGCGCACCGCCCTGGAACGCGGCGTCCGGTTCCGGATCACCCTGACCGACCCGTCGTGCCCGGACGCGGCCGAACGCGCCCGCCAGGTGGCGCCGACCGACGCGGTCGCGCTGATGCGGCAGAACATCGAACGGCTGGACGCCATCGTCACCGACCTGCCGGCCCGGCACCGGGCCCGTTTCGAGGTGCGGATCAGCTCGGTCGGCCCGGCGCACGCGTTCTACCGGGTCGACGACTGGCTGTCGTACGGATTGTTCCGCGATCGGCGGGTGAGCGAGAGCTCCCAGCGTGAGGTCCGCGTCCACGGTGACCTGGGCGAACTGGCGCTGGAGGCCTTCGAGAACCGCTGGAACGGCTCGGGTCTGCGTGACATCGGCGACCACTACCGGATGCGGTTGTGCTTCACGGTCCACGGCGAGAGCGTCGAGCACGACCTGCAATATGTCGCGCACGACGGCGAGCACTGGGTCAACGTGAACCCGGTGGCGCTGCAGCAGGCGTTCCACCCCGATCATGTGGCGTCGATCCCCGGTGACGGCAGCGGCCGCTATGTGCTGGCCGAGTCGACGGCCGAGGCCCGCGAGCGGATGACGGCCCTCTACGACGCCAAGTACGGCCCGGATTCCGGCGCCGTCCTGCTGCGCCTGACCGAGGCGTAACTGCGCAGCTCACGGGTCGTTTTCCCAGTCGACCAAGCGCGATCAGGCCGCTTGCGGGGAAGGGTCGACGATGCCCAGGGCTCAGCGGAAGAAGAAACCCGCGAAGCGGACCGAGACGAAGGTTGATCCGGCGATCGACGCCGCCCGGATCGCCCGGATCAGCGCGCTCGTCGTGTGCGCCCTGACCGTTGCCGGCAGTCTGGTGGTCGCCTCGGTGAACCGGATCCCGGAGAAGGTCTTCTGCGACTTCTTCACCTTCTGCGCCGCCAAGGCCGGCACGCAGGCGACGGTCACGCCGAGCACCGCTGCGTCCGCCACCCCGGATGTCACGGCGGATGCCACCGCGGGCACCGTGGCACCGCCCGTCGACACCGGCCCGGACATCACGGTCAACGGCGGAAACCAGCGCGTCGACATCGGCGGCAACAACCAGAACCTCACGGTGAGCGGCGGCGGAAAGGCCGGCGGCACGCAACAGGGTGGCTCAACCGGCTCAACCGGCTCAACCGGCTCAACCGGTTCGCTCAAGACCGCCGCTCCGCAGACCAAGAAGCCGGTCGCCCCGACGCAGGCGCCCACCGCGGCACCGAACGAGCACACCTCGATCCCCGATCGGCGCCTGCACGCCGGCCCGTCCCGCAAGGAGATGACCTGGACGAGGACCATGTCGGTCACCGTCGAGGACATCGGCGACTACGCCGACACCCGCGGCGAGCTGTCGGTCACCTCGACCGCGCTGACCGCGACCCGGGCGCGGATGGCCAACATGGGTCAGCGCCCGGTCACGTACGGCACGTGCGCCTCCGCCCGCCTCACCGAAACCGTCATCACGTTCGCGGCGATGCGCGAGCGCGAGCACATCTGCGTCCACAACGGGCAGTATTTCGCGGAATTCGAGGTCATCGGACTGCCCAGCACGGGTCACCCCTATCTGACCGTGGTCGGCAGGAGCTGGGACTGGGCCGGCTGACACCGGCCGGGCCGAGTCGTGGCCGGGCCGCATCACCGAAGGTGTGCCCCGGCGAATAGGCTTCTCCGGGGCACTCACGTGCGGCACGCCCGTGCCGATACGCCGAGTGGGCCCAGGCAAAGTCGTGGAGGCGGAGAACTGATGGATGCGCACGGGACGGACACCGACGGGGTCGGCGCGGCGCCCTCGGTGGCGAGGCTGCTGCTGGAACTGCGGGCACACGTGACCATCGACGTGCGCAGCTCCGGCCGGACGGTGCAGGTCCGGCCGCAGGGCGCGAACAGCGTCGCGGTCGCCATCCACCCGGGTGGCGTGGACCTTGCCGTGGAGCAGGACCGGGCGAACGACGTCGCGCTGTCCATGCCGGGGGCGTATGTGAAGGACCCGGACGACCCGAACTGTTTCGTCACCGTCGGGGCGGACGTGATCGACCAGAACTACGACACCCTGCTGGCGACCGCGGTGCAGGCGGTGGAGCTGCGCGCGGCCGGGCAGCCGGCCAAGGCGGCCAAGACACCCAAGACGCGCACCACGACACCTCGCGCCGCCAAGGCCGCGGCCAAGCCGAAGCCGGCCGCCCGGCCGGAGCCGGCCATCTGCCCCACCTGCCGGCAGTACGAGTTGCTGGCCAGCGGCGAGTGCCCCTCCGGTTACTGCTGAGCGCGGTCACCCGCCCATGTGCAGGCGGATGCTGGTGCCGTCGTCACGGGCGTGAATGCGGACCAGGTCGCACAGCTGGTGGGCGAGGATCAGGCCACGGCCACCTTCGGTACGCGGGTCCGGCGGGATCCGCCCGGCGAACGGGTCGGCCAGGTAGCCGTGGTCGTCGATCTGGCAGACCAGCAGGCCGGGTTCCCGCCACACGCTGACGGCGCCGCCGCCGCTGGTGTGCACCAGGGTGTTCTCGGCCAGCTCGTTGACGGCGGCCACCAGGTCGTCGGCGCGGTCGGCGGACAGCCCGGCAGCGGTCGCCCGGCCGGTGACGAACCGCCGGATCGTGGTCAGGCAGCTGACGTCGTGGTAGGCGAGGGCGTCGGCGTAGGCGGGCACGTCGGGCAGCGGCCGGTTGAAGTCGGCGGCGGCCGCGAACGGGTCGGCGTACCACGGGCTCGGCCGGCGCGCCCCGCCGACGATCATCACCGGGTGGGTGCGCCACGCGTCGTGCAGCCGGGACAGTTCCAGGCCGGTGGCGTCGTACGGGCAGAGGATCGCCGCGTCCCGCCCCTGGAACACCGCGTTGATCATGGCTTCGTGTGCGGCGCACGCCGGGTACTCCACGGCGGTGCGGGCCGGCCAGATCGGCTCCCCGATGATCGCCACCCGCCGGCCGGCGTGGGCGGCGGCGAACCGCAGCAGCACGCCGGGCAGGATGCGGCCCGGGTTGCGCCCGGCGACGGCCATGTCCGCGAAGTCAACCCCGCTCAGGCCGGACAGCGCTTCCCGCAGCCGGGTCAGATTCGGTTCGGGTACGGCGACCAGCACCGGCTCCCCGGCTTCCACGGCGGAGCGGACGAAGGTGGTGGTTCCGTACAGATATTCGTCGAACGTGCGGTAGATGAGACCGGGATGGTCGAACGTCTCGACGACAGTCATACGGCCGGTTCCACGATCAGGCCGGTGCTCGCCGCGGCGCCGTTGAACGTCAGCAGCCGCTGCATGTGCGGGGAACAGCCAACCACCCGCAGCCGGTCGGCGGCCCGCGCGGCGGTGTCGAGCAGCATGCGCACCGTCGCGCCGTCGATGTACTGCAGCTCGGAGATGTCCACGACCAGCGGCTCCCCCGTGCTCGGTGTGTCGTCGACCAGGTGTTCCAGGATGGCACGCAGGGCCTGCCGGTTCGACAGGTCGGCCTCGCCCAGCAACCGGATGCCGGCCGGCCGGGTGGTGCGGATCGCCCGCAGCAGCGGCACCACCCGCGGGTCGATGCCGGATTCCACGGTGGCGAGGTGGCTCCAGCAGACCCGGCGCAGGTCGGCGTCGGAGAACAGCCGGCGATCGTAGAGGCAGATGCCCATCGCGAAACCGTCGGCGAAGACCCGGTTCACGTTCGCCTCGTACCACGGCAGGCGGTCGGCGCCGGGAATCGCGGTGGCGCCCCAGGACATGTCCCCGACGGCGCGCAGCCCGTGGTATCCGGCGGCCATCGCGTCGGCGGACGCGGTCCGCCAGCCGTCGATGGTGGCCTCCGGGTCGAAGTGACCGGCCGCCAGGTAGGTGGTCTCGGCCGTGGCCATCTGCAGCTGGCCGGCCGCCAGCGCGGGCTGCGGGTCGGTGCCCTGGCCGGCGAGCGCGTCCTCGATCTGGCGGGAACCGTCGCCGTAGTAGAGAATCCGGTGCTGCCGGCGCAGGCCGGCCCGGATGTACGCGGCGAGCGCCCGGTTACGGCAGTCGTCGTTCTCGAACACCACACAGGCATGATCGCCGAGGCTCAGGCGATCGATCGCGCTGATCTCGATCATCGTGTCCCCCTGGCTCGTATCTCCCGATGCTACTGCCCGCGAGGCCGGTCGCCGCCGCTGGAAACCCCGGTGGGACGTGCCGACTCACCGCAACCCACTCGAACGGGGCGTTGAGGAACCAGGCCGCCGTCGCGGTGAGCACCGCACCGGCCGACGTCCCGGCACCTCTTACCGTGCCGGGCGTTGTCTGAGAAAACAGCAGCTAGTGGGCGGGGAGATCGGCCTATGTGGATTCGCGGACGACCAGGGTGGGCTGGAAGATGACCGAGCGGGGCAGCCGGCCCGGCTCGTCGATGTGGGCGATCAGCAGGGCGGCCATCTCCGCGGCCATCTCCTCGACCGGCTGGCGGACCGTGGTCAGCGGCGGCCGGCACTCCAGCGCGGCGCTGCTGTCGTCGAACCCGACGACCGCCACCTCATCCGGCACGCGGCGGCCCCGGTCCTGCACGGCGCGCAGCGCGCCCTCGGCCATCAGGTCGCTGGCCACGAACAGGCCGTCCAGGCCGGGATGGTCGGCGAGCAGCCGGTGGGCGGCGGCCTCTCCCCCGGCCCGGGTGAAGTCGCCGACCACGGCCGGCACGTCGGGCAGGCCCTGAGCGGCCAGGTAGGCGCGGAAGCCGTCGAGGCGTTCCGCGCCGGCCGGGATGTCGAGCGGGCCGCTGATCGTGGCGAGCCGCCGGCGGCCGCGGTCGAGCAGGTGCTGGGCGGCGAGCTGGGCGCCGAGCCGCTGGTCCACGTCGACGTAGCTGACCTGCAGCGGGCCCGGCGGGCGGGCGGACAGCACGGCCGGGATGCCGAGGGCGAGAACCTGGCCGGGCAGCGGGTCGTCGCCGTGGCTGCTGATCAGCAGCACCCCGTCGACGTGGCCCTGCCGCAGGTAGCGGACCACCTGGTGGTGGTCGGCCGAGTCGGTGGGGACGACCACCAGGTGCACGTCGTGCGGGCGCAGCGCGCCGGTCGCGCCGGCGGTGACCCGGCCGAAGTACGGGTCGGTGAAGATCCGGTTCAGGAACGAGTGGTCGTCGGGGCGGTCCGGTTCGCTGATCACCAGCGCCACCGAGTTGGAGCGGCGGGTCACCAGGCTGCGGGCGGCGACGTTCGGCACGTACCCCGTCTTGGTGATGGCGCGCTGGACCGCCTCGCGGATCTCGGGTGCCACGTTGGCCGCGTGGTTGATCACCCGGGAGACGGTGGCCCGGGAGACGCCGGCCGCGGCGGCCACCTGATCCATGGTCGGATGGTGGCCGCCGCGCCCGGGTCTGGAGATCACGCCCACTGTTCTATCAGGGACGTCCGTCGACCCCGCACTTGATGATCGGGCGGATGCAGTCGTTCACCCGGCGGGCCATCTCCGCCACCGGCCAGGCGTTGAAGAAGTCGCCGTGCATCGTGTAGCCGCCACCGGAGGCCAGCCGCAGCCGGGCCGGGTCGCCGCTGACCGGGTAGCGCATGACCTGCCGCAGTTTCGGCACCACCACCGGGTGGCTGGCCGGGCAGGCGTTGTTCACCGGGTACGCCATGTGGCTCTTGTGGTCGGCCGAGTCCAGGTTGCGCCCGTCCCAGCAGTGCGGGAAGTCCAGGTACGACTCCAGCATCGTGCCGGCCGGGCAGTTGACGAAGTCCGACGACGAGCCGACGTGCCCGGCGTGCAGGCACGACCAGCGGCTGATGGTGTTGTCGGCCGGCCCGGTCGCCTTCGCGTTGCCGGCGACGATCCGCAAGCCCAGCGGCAGCGGCTGGGTCTGCGCGATCAGGTCGTCCCGGACACCCTCACCGAGGTAGTAGAAGATGCCGGTGACCGGCTCGACCGGCACGTTGTCCCGGTACAGGGTGGGAATCCAGTAGGACGACTTGTCGATCGACGGGTTGCAGTTGCTGTTCGCGTTGAGCAGCGTGTCGACCGTGCTGTAGGCGTTGGTGTTGGTGGCGCCGAAGAAGCTGTGCATGTGCGAGGCGCCGGGCAGGTTCGGGAAGATGATCGGGTCGTCCGGCAGCCGGTGGCTGAACGGGCAGTCGGCGAGGAACTCCGCCACCCGGACAGCGCCCGGCGGGATGGTCGGCGTGCTGCCGCCACCGCCGCTGCCGAAGACCTGGAACTCCTTGAGCGACACACCCCACTGCGTGGCCCGGACGGTGGTTTCCAGGCGCACGTAACGGCCGGTGCCGCTCACGTTGATCGTCTGCTTGCCGCCCGTACCGTTGGTGGTGGTGTTGATCGTGGTCCAGCTCTGCCCGGTGGCGGAAACCCGCAGGGAGAAGCTGCGGGCGTACGCGTTCTCCCAGTCCAGGACCACCGAGGTGATCGTGGCGCTGGCGCCGAGATCGACCTGCAGCCACTGCGGGTCGCTGAACGCGCTGGACCAGCGGGTGCCGGTGTTGCCGTCGACCGCGTTGGACGCCGGGAAAGCCCCCGATTCCGTGGACGACGCGGTGGCGGTCCTGCCCTGCGACAGCAGGGTGTCGGCAGCGCTCGCGCCCGTGGCGCTGACTATCAGATAGGCGGCGAGAACGGCGGCCGCGGCGCCGGCGAAGAGGCGCTTCACTGGTAGACCCTCACGTAGTCGACGAGCATGCGGCTCGGGAACGGGGTGCTGGCGTCGATCGGCCCGGGGAAGTCACCGCCGACGGCCAGGTTCAGGATCAGGTAGAACTTGTGGTCGTAGATCCACGGGCCGCGGGTGTTCTCCACGGTCTCCTTGTTCGCGTCGAAGACCTGCCGGCCGTCGAGGAAGAACCGGATGCCCTTGCTGTCCCACTCGGCGGCGTAGGTGTGGAAGTCCAGCGACAGGTCCGGGGTGGCGTACTTCTGGCCGTAGCCGCCGGCGCCGTTGTAGGCCGGGGCGTGCAGCGTGGAGTAGGCCTCGCTGGTGTTGCGGCCGAGGACCTCCATGATGTCGATCTCGCCGTTGTACGGCCACGGCCGGCCCTGCAGGAAGTCCTCACCCATCAGCCAGAACGCCGGCCACAGGCCGTTGCCCTTGGGGACCCGGATGCGAGCCTCGATCCGGCCGTACTGGACGTGGAACTTGTTGCTGGTGTTCATCCGGTGCGAGGTGTAGTCGCGGCCGTTCGAAGCCTCCCGGCGGGCCTCGATCACCAGGGCGCCGGTGCCGTTCATCGACGCGTTCGCGCTGTCCGGGGTGTAGTACTGGATCTCGCCGTTCTGCGGGAAGCCCGGGTCCATGGTCCACTTCGCGCCGTCCGGCTTGCTGCCGGCCGCGCCGTTGAACTCGTCGGAGAAGACCAGGCGGGTGGCCGGGAAGGTCGGGTCGGCGGGCTTGGCGGGCGGCGCGGTCGGGTTGCCGCCGGTGCCGTAGACGCTGAACTCCCAGAGCGAGTAGCCGTAGGCGCTGCTGCGGGCGGTGCCGTACATCCGCACGTAGCGGCCGGTGCCGATGGCGTTGATGACGTCCTTCAGCCCGTCACCGGTGGTCGTCGAGTAGATGCTGGTCCAGTTCGCGCCGTCCGCGGAGACCTGGATCTGGTACGACCGCGCGTACGCCGGGTCCCACTGCAGGACCACCTGGCTGATCTGGGCGGTGGCGCCCAGGTCGACCTGGATCCAGCCGGGGTCTACCCAGCCGCCGGTCGGGTTGGTGGCCCAGCGGCTGGCCGGGTCGTTGTCGAACGCCTTGTCCGCGGTGCACGGGTTGCACTGCGGGTCGTTCTGCTCGGTCGAGGCGCGGGCCGGCTTGGCGTACGACAGCAGGCGGGTGCCGCCGGGGTTGCTGGGCGAGGCGGTCGGTGAGGTCGGCGTGGTGCCGCCGGCGAAGACCTGGAACTCCCAGAACGAGTAGCCGTAGATCTCCAGGGCCCGCTGGGTGAGGTTGATCCGCACGTAGCGGGCGGTGCCGGTGACCGGGATGCTCTGCTGCCCGCCGGCGCCGGTGGTGGTGGCGTAGGCCTGGTTCCAGGCGGTGCCATTGGTGGACAGCTGGATGGTGAACGCCTTGGCGTAGGCGCCCTCCCAGTTGATGGCGACCCGGCTGACCGCGGTGGCGGCGCCGAGATCCACCTGGAACCACTGATTCGCGGCGAACGCGCTGGACCAGCGGGTGCCGTTGTCACCGTCGACGGCGGCCGAGGCCGGCGTGCCGGCCCACTCGACGGACGAGGCGGTGACCGGCTTGTTCTGCGAGACGACCACCTCAGCGGCGTCGGCGTCGCCGGCGGTGACGGCCAGGAACGAGGCGAGCAGGCCGCCGAGCGCGGCGGCGAGGGTGAGCAGCCGGCGCCGGCTTCGCGGTGGGTCCGAAACATGGACGGTCATGGTGGGGACTCCTTGGGGGAACGCGTGCTCAGAGCTGTGAAAGCGCTCTATTGGAGGCCACTGTGAACCCGGCGTTAACGACTGTCAATGTCGGTGAAGCGCTTCCCCGAAACCGGTTCCGCACATCGGCGCAGGTCACTGCGATTTCGGCGGCCGGCGGCCGGTCGAGTTCCGGAACCTACGGCCGGCAGAACTGCCGCAGCTCGTCCGCGCCGGCCGGGTCCACCCACTCGAAGGTGCCGCGCAACAGGTCGGCCCGCTGATCCACGGTGGTGACCGCCGCGGTCAGGTCCCCCCACGGCATCGCGATGTGCAACAGGGTCCGCTCGATGCCCGACGGCAGCGACGGCCGCTCGTCAGCCGTGGCGCGCAGCAGCAGGCCCTTGGCGGAGATGTCCTCGACCCGCCCGGAGATCGCGACCAGGGTCCGGGCGCCGGCCTTCTCCACCTGCACCGTGCCGGTCGCCGGATAGGGCCCCGCCTTGCGCGGCGCGGACCGCCGCTGCACCACGTCGGTCGGGGCGTCGTTGAGCACGCGCAGCACGTCGTCGCGCAGCTCGGCCTCCACCCAGGTGACACCGGAGGAGGTGACCAGCTCCAGGATGCCGAACCGCCGGACCCCGGGGCCGTCGAGGCTCAGCACCGGGATCGGCGGCAGGTCGGCGATGAACGGCGCCCGCGACTCGGCGAGCGTGACCAGGACGATCTCCTGCGTACCCGGGCATCGCAGGATGAGGCTGCTGCCCGCCGGCACGGTGATCACCCCTCGGACGTTACCGGCCGCGGTCGCCGCCCATCACCGGAACGCATCAGTCCTCGACCCGGAACCCGATCTTCAACAGCACCTGGTAGTGCGCGACGTCGCCGTCGACGACCTGCCCGCGGATCTCCTTGGCCTCGAACCACTCGATGTTGCGCACGGTCTGGGCTGCCTTGCGGATAGCGGTGCGGATCGCGTCGTCGACGCTGGTCGGGCTGCTGCCGACGATCTCACTGAGCCGGTACACGTGGTTGCTCACGACACCCCTCCTCTGCGGCGCCCGGATGGCGCCGCCCGCTCAGCCTCTCCCACCGGGCCGCCGTCCGCGAGGGATCAGGGCAGCACGAGCCCGTCGAGCATCGCGGCCGGGCCACCGCCGAACGAGGTCAGCCGGCTGCGCACCGGGCGCGGCAGCCGCGGCAACAGCCGCATGGCCTGGGCGGCCACCCAGACCTGGGCCCGGGTGCGGGGCACGATCGCGGAGAGCACGGACGGGCCCACCCGCCGGCTGTGCTGGACCGGGCCGGACAGCGCTGACTCGTACCTGCGCAATGCGGCCTCGACGCCGTCGGTGCCGGCCCCGTTCAGCTCGGCCGCGAGCACGTAGGCGCCGGCGGCGGCCAGGCTGGTGCCGCCGCCGACCGCCGGCCCGGGCCCGTAGCCGGCGTCGCCGACCAGCGTGACCCGGCCGCGCGACCACGAGTCCATCCGGATCTGCGAGATGTCGTCGAGATAGAAATCCTCCGCCGCATCCAGATGCGCCAGCACCGCGCTCACGCGCGGGCCGAGCGCGTCCCCCACAAGATCACGCACGGCCTCGCGCTGGTCAGCCGGGTCACGCGAGATCAACCTCGACGTACGGGCTAGCACCAGCGCCCGTGACCCCCCCGGTTCCTGGGTCGGATAGACGGCGACAGCGAGTCCTGGGGCGTTGAACGCGGCGACGGTCGGACCGGCCTGCAGGACGTCGGGCAGCGTGTAGACGGCCAGGTAGGCGCCGAGGAAGTGCCGGTAGTCCTCCTCCGGGCCGAAAGCCAGCCCGCGCACCCCGGAGTGCAGCCCGTCCGCGCCGACGACCAGGTCCGCGCTGATCGTGCTGCCGTCCGAGAGCTGCACGCTCGCACCGTCCAGCCGCTCGATGACCGTGCCGAACCGGTAGTCGACGTCGTCGCGGGACGCCTCATGCAGCAGCCCGGCCAGGGTGCCCCGCATGATCTCGACGTGCCGGTCGGCGATGCCGGTGGCCAGGACCGCGGTGTCCAGCCGGATCGGCGCCCGGCCGGTCCGGAACAGGGTGATCGTGTCGTTGCGGGTGCGGTTCTCGCGCACCCGGTCGAGCAGGCCCATCCGCTCCACCACGTCGACGGCCGGGCCGAACAGGTCGACCGCGTGGCCGCCGTAGCCCGCGCGCAGGTCGGCGGCGCGCTCGACGACGGTGACCCGCCAGCCGTAGCGGCACAGCCAGTAGGCGAGCACGGGCCCGGCGATGCCCGCGCCGGAGATCACAGCGTGCATGGTTCCCTCCCGAGTTCGTTTACCTATCGGTAAGTAAACAACCTCGCCGCAAGTCACTAGGATCTCGATGTGCCACGACCGCGAACCACCGAGACCGCCGACCGCATCCGCGCCGCCGCCCTGGAGCTGATCGCCAGCAAGGGCGTGCACCAGGTCAGCCTGCGCGAGATCGCCGATCGGGTCGGCATCACGAAACCGGCGCTCTACTACCACTTCGCGTCCCGCGAGGATCTGGTGCGCAGCCTGGTCCAGCCCTTGATCGACGACGTGGAGGCGGCCCTCGCCCCGTTCACCGCCGGTGCCGACCCGCGCGCCCTGCTGGGCGCCTACTTCGACGTGATGTACCGCCACCGCGACATCACCGCCACGATCCTGCGCGACCCGAGCATCCTGGCCCTGGTCGACCTGGCCACCGCCGTCGGCGACTGGCGCCGCCGCATGGTGATCCTGCTGGCCGGGCCCGAGCCCACCCTCCCCCAGGCGGCCCGCGTCCAGATGGCCATCGGCGGCCTCGGCGACTGCACGGTCGTCATGCCGGACGCCCCGGCCGCCGACCTGCGCGAGGCGGTCCTCGACGCCGCTTGCGACCTGCTCAGCTTCCGCTGACCGGGTGTGCGCGGCACTGCTGACATCGGAACAGCCCCAGCTGGCAGCCACACCTACCGGCCGACCGCCAGGGCCGCCTCAGGGCCACCAAAACAACACCAGCGGGCAGCCGGACCGACCGGCTGACCGCCAGCACCGCCTCAGCCACACCACAACAACACCAGCGGGCAGCCAGACCGAGCGGCTGACCGCCAGCACCGCCTCAACCACACCACAACAACACCAGCGGGCAGCCAGACCGACCGGCTGACCGCCAGCACCGCCTCAACCACACCAAACAACACCAGCGGGCAGCCGGGCTCACCGATGATCGGCGGGGCTGGGAGCGGGCCGGGCGGCGGACGGCTCGGCCGGGCGGGTGGTGTGGGCGAGCAGCGCAACGCAGCCGGTGAGGACGGCTACAAGGGCGAGGGCCGTGGTGAGGCTGGTCGCGGAGGCCAGGGCGCCGATCAGTGGTGGGCCGGCGATGAAGCCCAGAAAGCCGCAGGTGGACACGGTGGCCACGGCGGTCGCCGGGTGGGCGGTGCGGTGCGCGGCGGCGGTGAAGACGACCGGGACCAGGGTGGCCAGGCCGGCGCCGAGCAGGGCGAAGCCGGCGATCGCGGCCCACGCCTGGTGCAGCAGGAGGGAGCCGGCCAGGCCGGCGGCGGCCACCGTCGCCGCCACCCGGACCGTGCGGACCGGGCCGGCGGCCGCGACGATGCGGTCACCGAGGAGCCGGCCGGCGGTCATGGTGACGCTGAAGGCGACGAAGCCGGCGCCGGCCAGGCCCGCGGAGGCGCCGAGCGCGCCGGACAGGTAGACCGCGCTCCAGTCGGCGACGGCGCCTTCAGCGAGCAGGCCGGCGAAGGCCAGCAGGCCGAGGGCGGCCAGCGCGGGACTCAGGTGCCGGGACCCGTGCGGCCGGTCGCCGCCGTGCGGCCGGTCACCGCTGGACGGAAGGTCGGCGCCGTGCGGGAGGTCGGGCAGTGGGGTGCGGGCCACGACGGCGGTGACCGCGAGGCCGAGGGCACCGGCCACGGCGAGGTGGACCGCGACCGGCACGTCCGCTTCGGCGGCCACCGCTCCGGCCAGCGCGCCGGCAAGCCCGCCCGCGCTGAGGGCGGCGTGGAAGCCGGACAGGATCGGGCGGCCGTAACGGCGCTGCACACCCAGGCCGGCGGTGTTCATCGCGACGTCGAGGGCGCCCATCGCGGCGCCCCAGGCGAGCAGCGCGGTGAACAGCCACGGCAGCGTGGGCGCGAGCCCGATCAGCGGGATGGTCAGCGAGAACGCGGTCAGCGCGGTCATCGTGACCCGGCGGCTGCCGAACCGCCGGACGAGCAGGCCGGTCGCGAGCATGGAGACGATCGAGCCGGCCGCCGGGCCGAGCAGGGCCAGCCCGAGCCGGGCCTCGTCGAGGCCGAGGGCGTGCTGCACGGCGGGGATCCGGGGTGTCCACGTCCCGAAGACCACGCCGTTGGTGGCGAACACCAGCGTCACCACGATCCGTGCGGTCCGCATCGCACCTCCAGGTTTACCGGTAAACACCTCCAGTTTACCGGTAAACTCGGCGTGTGACAGGAAGAGCGGTGACGCTGCGCGATGTGGCCAAGACGCTGGGCGTCTCGCACACGACGGTGTCCAACGCCTACAACCGGCCGCAGAAGCTCAGCGACCAGCTCCGGCAGCGGATCCTCGACACCGCCCGCGAGCTGGGCTATCCGGGCCCCGATCCGCTCGCCGCCGGGCTCGCCCGGCGGCAGGTGGGCGCGCTCGGCGTGCTCTTCGACGAGGATCTGGCGTACGCGCTGACCGACCCCGCCGCCCTGCTGTTCCTGCAGGGGGTGGCCGGAGCCGGGCGCAGTTCCGCCCTCGGGCTCAGCCTGCTCCCGGCCCCGCGCTCCGACGAGGACGCCGCACTCACCGAGGAGGCGGTGCGCACCGCGCTGGTCGACGGGTTCGTCGTCTACTCGGTGCGCGGCGACCACCCCGGCCTGCTCGCCGCCCGCCGGCGCGGCATCCCGCTGATCGTGGTCGACGAGCCGGAGCCGGCCGGGCCCGGCGACGGCATGTTCCTCGGTGTCGACGACCACGGCGGGGCCTACGCCGCGGCGCGGCATCTGACCGGCCTCGGCCATCGGCGCATCGGCATCCTGGTCGACCGGTTCACACCGGGCGACCGGCACGGCGCGGCCGGACCGGAACGCCAGGCCGCCGCGAGCTATCAGGTGGCCCGGCAGCGGCTGGCCGGCTATCTGGCCGGGCTCGCCGACGCCGGCATCCCGGCCGGCAGCGTCCCGGTGTGGGAGTGCGGCGGCGGCACCCCCGAGCACGCGGGCGCCGCCACGCAGGAACTGCTCGCCGACGGCGTGACCGGCATCCTCGCGATGACCGACGAGTTGGCCCGCGGCGTTCTGCACACCGCCGCCGGCCTGCGCGTGGACGTGCCCGGCGAGCTGTCAGTGGTCGGTTTCGACGACATCCCGGAGGCGGCGCGCACCCAGCCGCCGCTCACGACCGTACGCCAGCCGCTGCGGGACAAGGGTGTGCTGGCCGTCGAACTGCTGACGCGGCCCGGCACGCAGGCGCCGCCGCGGCTGCCGACCCACCTGATCGTGCGCGGGACGACCGGCCCTCAGCCGGCCAGCCCCTCGTAGTACGCCTTCATCGACGGGTAGTAGTCGTCGAAGCTCGGCTGCTCCCCGCCCTCGCGGGCCACGACCAGCAGATCCAGGTAGTACTCCCAGCCGGGGCCGACCTCGCCGAGGCCGTCACTGGGTGTCAGGTGGTGCACGAAACGCAGCTCGGTGCGCCCGTCGGTGTGGGTGAGCAGCAGCTCCAGGTGCCACTCCTCCGGCATGTCGAGGCTGGACAGGGCGAGCCGGCGCGGCGGTTCGCACGCGTCGATCCGCATGTCCGTCCAGGGGGCGCCTTCCTCGTACGCCATCTGCACCTGAATCGTGCTGCCCGGCGCCGCGTCACCTTTCCAGGCGCCGTACCACCTCGCGGTTCTGTCGGACTCGGTGATGCTGGCCCAGACGTCCTCGATGCCGGCCCGGAAGACCCGGGTCAGGATGAGGCGGTCGCCGTCGAGCCGGCCGGTCGGTGTGCTGGTCACGCGGTCTCCTCCAGTGGATCGGGAGCCGTGCCGCCGAGCCGGCGGTCGCGGCGGGTGCGGTGCACCTCGGTCTCCAGCGCGTCGAGGCGCTGCTCCCACGCGGCCGCGCGGGAGGTGAACCCGGCGAGCCAGGCGCTGAGCTCGCCGAACCGGGACGGGTCCAGGTGATAGTGCCGCTCACGCCCGGTGGGGACGTCGTGGACCAGGCCGCTCTCGCGCAGCACCCGCAGGTGCCGGCTGACGGCCGGCCGGCTGATCGGGAAGCGCTCGGCGATGCGCCGGGCGGGCAGCGACTGCTCCCGCAACATCTCCAGGATCGCCCGGCGCACCGGGTCGGCGATCGCCGCTGCCACCTCGTCCACGCCAGAAGCGTAACCTACTGGTTACGCTTCTGCCACCGATGAGTTTCCGGACCGCCGCCGGTCTGAGGGGAAGGTGGAACACAACAAGGAGGACACCGTGGGAACTATCCACATCGACCTGTTCACCACGCTCGACCTGGTCGCCCAGGCGCCGGGCGGCCGCCAGGAGGATCCGGACGGCTTCCCGTTCGGCGGCTGGCAGGCCCCGCTCATCGACGAGTCGGACGGCCGCCAGGTCACCGACAACATGCGGGGCATGGACGCGCTGCTGCTGGGCCGCCGGACCTACGACATCTTCGCCGCGTACTGGCCGCACCAGACCGGTGAGATCGCCGATCTGCTCAACCGCGTCCCCAAGTACGTCGCCTCGCGCGGCAACCCCCACCTGACCTGGGCGGACTCGGCGCAGCTGGGCCCCGACCTGGTGAGCGCGGTGCGGTCGCTGCGGGACAAGCACGAGAAGGTGCACGTCATCGGCAGCCTGAACCTCGTCCAGACCCTGCTGCGCGAGCGGCTGTTCGACCAGCTCAACCTGTGGGTCTACCCGATCGTGCTGGGCACCGGCAAGAAGCTGTTCGACGGTGGCGAGGTGCCCGCCAACCTGACGCTGCTCGAACCGGCCACCACCTCGTCCAGGGGTGCCGTGCACCTGCGCTACGGGCTCGCCGAGGGCGTCCCCGCCACCGGCGAGATGGGCGCCTGACCCGGTCGCCCGCCGGGCGCCGCCGGCTGGGTGCGCCTCCACGGCACGACAAACCCAGCCGGTTGTGACAACGCGAGTCTCACCACAATGCGCTTTGTCAGTAAAACTTAAGATTCGGTGGGCGCCGCCGAACGAGGAGGCATGCGAATCCGTGATGTGAGTGTCGGCAAGCGACTCGGCGCCTCCTACCTGGTGCTCACCTCGTTGATCGTGACGGCTGCCGGGGTCGGCTGGTGGGGCCTGCAGGAGCAGTCGGACAGCCAGCACGAGCTGGCCGCCCTGGAACTGTTGCGCGACGACATCCAGACCGCGAAGTACTACGCGGCGGACGTCACCGGCTGGCAGGGCCTGGTGATCGCCGACGTCGGCGCGTTCGGGTACGCCTATGCCACCGGCCCGGAGGGCTACAACCGGCAGGGCGAGCTGAAGTCCAAGGAGGCGATCTACGACAACATCGCCGCGGCGCACGTCGACCACATGACCGACGCCGAGCGGGCCCAGTTCGCCAAGCTCAAGCCCGCCTGGGACGAGTTCTTCGAGTGGGACGCCACGCTCATGCAGTGGCTGTCCGCGGACACCAAGGCGGCCCGCGCGAAGGCGATGACCAGCATCAACGGCGGTGAGGCGGCGGCGTCGTACGGCAAGGTCCTGGAGATCACCGACGCGCTGGACAAATCTGTCAACGCCCGCGCCGAGGCCCTGCGGGCCGAGGTGCAGCAGGTCCGTGACACCGGCATGCGCGCCATCGGCGGCGCCCTGGCGCTCGCCCTGATCCTGGCGGTGCTGATGGGCACCCTGGTGACCCGCTCGGTGGTGCGGCCGCTCGCCGTGGTGGTCGGCGCGCTCAACCGGCTCGCCGGCCGCGACCTGACCGCCCGCGTCGAGCTGGACCGGCGTGACGAGCTGGGCCGGCTCGGTGAGGCGCTGAACAGCACCGCCGCCTCGCTGCGCGAGACCGTCTCGGCGATCGCCGGGCACGCGGGCACCGTGTCCGCCGCCTCCCACGAGCTGTCCGACGTCTCCTCGCGGATCGCCTCGTCCAGCTCGGAGATCGACGCGCAGGCCGCCGCGGTCGCCGACGCCGCCGGCAACGTGTCCGGCAACGTCGGCACGCTGCAGGCCGGCAGCACCGAGATGACGCTGGCGATCGACGAGATCGCCCGCAACGCCGGTGAGGCGGCGCGGGTGGCCGGCGAGGCCGTCGGCGTGGTCGGCCGGACCAGCGAGACGATGGGCAAGCTCGGCGACTCCTCGGCCGAGATCGGCAGCGTGGTCGCCCTGATCACCTCGATCGCCGAGCAGACCAACCTGCTGGCGCTGAACGCCACCATCGAGGCGGCCCGCGCCGGCGAGCTGGGCAAGGGCTTCGCGGTCGTGGCCGGCGAGGTCAAGGACCTGGCTCAGGAGACCGCGAAGGCCACCGACGACATCTCCCGGCTCGTGCAGGCGCTGCAGTCGGACTCCTCGGAGGCGGTCCGGGCGATCTCGCAGATCGGCGAGGTGGTCACCCGGATCAGCGACTTCCAGACGCTGATCGCCGCCGCGGTCGAGGAGCAGACCGCGACGACCAGCGAGATGGGCCGCAACGTGGCCGAGGTGTCGGGCAGCAGCGCCGACATCGCCACCAACATCGCCAAGGTGGCCGACGCGGTCGGCAGCACCACCACGGTGGTCAACCAGGCCCGCACCAGCGCGGAGGACCTGGCCCGCACCAGCACCGAGCTGCAGGAGCTGGTGGGCGGCTTCAAACTCTGAGCTTGACCTGCACGACGTTGAGGTCCAGCCGGTAGGGCGCCGCGGTGGAATAGGCCGGGCGCGCGTAGGTCAGGTAGACCGTGCTGGTGCCGGTGCCGTGCACCGCCAGCTCAGGATGCTGCTGCACCGCGTAGTCGGCGCAGATCAGGGTGCCGGGAAGGCAACTCGGGGCCTGCCCCGGGAGGACGGCGAGCGGTTCGCTCCACGGCCCTTCCGGGGCGGGCGCGGTGCGCAGCTCGATCCGGCTGGTCAGCGGCACATTGAGGAAGGCGACATACTTGCCCAGCCCCGGGTTCCAGGCCACCGACCAGCCGGTCGGCGAACCCTGGACGATCTCGGTGGCCTGGGTGAGGTCGGGGGTCCAGGAGATCGCGCCGCCGGGCGCCCGCACGGCCGCCCGGTAGTTGCTCTTGACCTTGGTGCGGTTCCAGTCGACGACGCCGGCGTCGTTGCGCAGCGACACCCGCGCCAGCCGGCACGGGTAGTCGTAGTCGGCCCGGTTCCAGCACTGGTAGAGGTAGAGCGTGGTGGTGGCGCTGTCGTACAGGCCGCCGGAGGCGCCGAAGCGGAACTCGGCGCCGCTGAACAGCAGGCCGGAGCGGGTGGCGGTGTTCTGCCCGGCGGTGAGGTCGGCGATGCCCACCCCCAGGTCGACGTAGTCCAGCTCGCCCGGCTGCACCAGCATCCGGCTGTAGATGATCTGCGCCCGGGTGCTGTCCCGCGCGACGATCGAGGTGGGCCACAGCGCGTACCGGTCGGAGGGGTCGTTCCTCTCCCGGTTGTAGGCCAGCTCCACCGCCGTGTGCGGCAGCAGCTGATGGGGCACCCCGGTGCCGGCGTCCAGCACGTTGGTGAGCCGCCACGGGTTGGCGATCAGCGGTGAGGTGGCGTGCGTGGCCGAGCGGTAGTCGTCGGCCGGGTGCACCGGCGCGCCGCTGCTGCGGCGATAGAGCGTGTCACCGAAGACCCAGCGGATCTGCCCGTTCAGGCGGGTCGACGCCGCCACGTCCCGCGCGACGATCGTGCCCGGCGTGCTGGTCAGGATGCCCTGCTCGACGGCGGACACCACGACCACCCCGGGCGGCGCGGCAAGAGCGGGCGCGGCGGGCAGCAACGGCGCGGCCAGCACCAGCGAGGACAGGAACGCCACGGTACGCATGACATCGACTGTCATCACTAGTTGGCGCCGCGTCAATCGGGTACGCGTCAGATCAGCCTCGCGCTGGCGGTCACGCCGGCGTCGTCGACGGTGAGCCGCTCGACGCCGTGGTGGGCCAGCCAGAGCCCTCGTCCCCCGTGCGCGTCGGCGCCCGGCCGCCGCAGCTGCCGGTGCGCCGGCGGGCCCGGCCCGCGGTCGGTGACCCGGCAGTGCAGCCGGTCACCGCTGCGCCACAGGATCAGCTGCCCGCGGCCGCCGCCGTGGCGCACCGCGTTGGTGGTCAGCTCGTTGACCGCGACGACGAACCGGTAGAGCGCCAGGTCGGCCAGGCCCTCGCGGGCGGCGCAGCGCTCCACCTCGTGGCGGACGTCGACCAGCGACTCCAGGGTGACCTCGCGGGTCAGCAGGCGCGGTTCGGTCTCGTCAGGCATGGCAGCGGGCCGCCAGGATGCAGGTGTCGTCGTCGGGGTTGGCGGTGTGCAGCTCGGCGAGCAGGTCGGTGAGCGACGGCGGGTGGGTGGCGGCGGAGAAGCGGTTCAGCCGGGCCACCACCGGGGCGAGGCCCTCGGCGACGGTGTGCGAGCGGTGCTCGACGAGCCCGTCGGTGTAGAGCATCACCACGTCGCCGGGTTCCAACGTCATGCCGGCGGTCTCGTACCGGGCTCCGGACAGCGCGCCGAGCAGCGGGCCGTACGGCCGGGCCAGCTCGGCGGTGACGCCGGCGCGGGTGTGCAGCGGGGCGTAGTGGCCGGCCTGGGCCCAGCACAGCCGCCGGGTCGCGGGGTCGTAGCGCAGCACGACCCCGGTGGCGGTCCCGGCGGCGGCGTCGCCGGCGTAGAGCAGCTCGTTGAGGTTCGACAGCAACTGCGCCGGGTCGGTGGTGATGGTGACGGTCAGCGCGGTCAGGGTGTGCCGCAGCTGGGCCATGGTGGCCGCCGCGTGCACGCCGTGGCCGGCGACGTCGCCGACGGCGAGCACCACGCTGCCGTCGCGGGCGACCGCCGCGTGATACCAGTCGCCGCCGACCCGGCTGGCCTGTTCGGCGGGGAGGTAGCGCACCGCGACCCGGATGCCGGGCAGGTCGATCGGGGCATCCGGGATGGGCAGCACGATCTGTTGCAACTGGGCGGCGAGGCGGTGCTCGATGGCCAGGCTCTCCTGGTGCTCACGCAGCTGCCGTTGCACCTGGGCGAGCTGGGCGCGGCTGCTCTCGCGGGCGGTGACGTCCTGGAGGATGCCGTAGATCTTCAGCGGCCGGCCGTGGGCGTCGCGCACCGCGTCGACCACCGCCCGCAGATGTTTGATCTTGCCGTTGACGCTGATCCGGTAGACCACGTCGGCGGTCTCGCCGCGGCCGAACGCCACGGCCGCCTGCCGCCGGACCGGTTCGTCGTCGGGCAGCACGAGAGCCTCGGACTCCTCGCGCGGCATGGGCCCGTCGGCCGGGTCACGTTCGTAGATGCGGTACAGCTCGTCGGACCAGACGGTGGTGTCGCTGACCAGGTCCCACTCACCCCAGCCGAGGTTGCCGAGCCGTTCGGTGTGCGCCATCCGCTCGGTCAGCCGGGTCTGCTCGTCGTGGCGGACCCAGCTGTTGAGCAGCGCCGGGCCGAGCGGCTGCACCTGGACGGTCACGGTGACCCCGGTGGGGGTGTCGCCGTCGCTGCTCACGTACGGCACCGGGCCGACCTCGCGGGGCTGCCCGTCGGCGAGGGCGTCGCGCCAGGCCGCCCAGACCGGCCCGTCCACGATCGACGGGTAGACCTCGCTGACCCGCCGGCCGAGCAGCTGCTCGCGGCGGCGCCCGGACAGGTCCACCACGGTGGGGCTGACCGCGGCGAACTCGTAGTCCACGATCACGCCGTCCGGGTCGCGCCGCGGGGCGACCAGCATGCGCCGGCCCGGCAGGGCGTCGAGGACCTGCTGCACGATCGCCACCCACCCGGGCTCGCCCTCCGGCAGCGCGGGCGCTGCGGACGGCCGGCGCCGCCCGGTGACGGCGTCGGCCGCGGTCCGCAGCCGGGCCGGTGGGGTGACCGTGCGCGTCTCCAGGGTGACCAGCACGTCGGCGGCGACCTCGTGCACCGGGCGGCCCTGCTCGGCGGCCAGCTCCCGCAGGTGGTGGTGCGCCTCGTCGACCCGGCAGCCGATGCGCCCGGCCAGCAGGCCGGCGGCGCGTTCGCCGACGACGGCGGGCTCCAGCCGGGCCCGGCCGATCCTGGCGTCCAGCTCGCTGAGCCGATGTTCGTAGCCCGGGTCGGTGTGCACCCGGTCAGCCGCCGGCTTCGATGATGCCGAAGGGGACGAGCAGACCGGTCATCTCCAGCTGGTCGAACACCTTGTCGGTGGGGCGCTCGACGCGGAACGACGCGTCGGCCGCCGCGGCCGCCTTCATCGCCCGGATCAGCACGCCGAGGCCGGAGGAGTCCAGGAAGGTCACCTCGGCCAGGTCGACCCGCACGGCCCGGGGACAGCGCTCGGCGATGGCCTCCCGGACCGCTTCGACGATGTGCGCCGCGTTGGTGAAGTCGATCTCCCCGCGCAGCACGACGTCGAGCACCCCGTCAGGTTTCGCATCGATGGACACCGTCTGCACGCGCACTCCTCTGGCCGTCACCTCACCGTACGCTTGCGCTGCGTGCAGGCCCAGATCACCGGGGGTCACCCGGCTGGGTGAGCTGCGCCGGCGAAGGCGGCGATCACCTGGGCGCGACTGTCCAGGCCCAGCTTGCGATAGACGTGCTGCAGATGCTTGTGCACCGTGCGGGCGCTGACCCGCAGATGCTGGGCGATCTCGCGGTCCCCCAGCCCGGAGCAGAGCAGCTCGACGACGTCCCGCTCGCGGGTGGTCAGCGTCGCCCACCGCGGCGACGCCCGGTGCCGTCGCTCGTTCTCCTGCCCGGCGCGGCGCACGGCGGCCTGCAGGGTGGAGACCCGCTCACGGTGCAGCACGGCCACCCGCAGGTGCGACGCCAGGGTCTGCAGCAGTGTGCGGTCCCGGCCGGAGAAGCCGGCCCGGGACCGGTTGATCGACAGCACGCCGCCCTGCTCGCGTTGCAGGCGCACCACGCACAGCAGCTGATCGCGGGTCTGGCGGGGCTCGAAGAAGTCGGCGACCAGCGGCAGCCGGCGCAGAGCCCGCCGGTCCATCAGGTCGGACCAGGCGGCGGCCTCGCCGCTGTCGAGCCTGCCGTCCCGGTAGGCCGAGAACCCGGGGTGCTGCTCGAACAGCTGGTGGAACGAGGCGATGCCGAGCATGTTCGACGTGTGCGGCACGGTGATCGCGTGCAGCAGCTGCTGTTGCCGGTGGTCGACGGCGCTGTAGGAGGCCGCGTTGCAGCCGGCCAGCGCGCCGATGTCGGCCAGCACCGCCGCGGGCATGTCCCGTTCCGCGGTGTGGAATCGGTGAATCAGATCGGAGACCCTGCGCCAGTCCGCAGCGGTCATCGTATTCATGGTCGACAGCCTCCCGGCTCCGCGGAATGTCGCGCCGAGGGTCGCACGCCGCCCACCAGCGGCGCTGTCCGAGATCGGCCCCGCCGATGTCCTGCTCCGGATTGACCCGCAAATGCGGGCGGCCGCGATTCGGTGCGCAATTTTGCGAATTTCCGGTGCCATCGCCGGCGGCCATAGTCGATTCCGGCGGCGATCGACGCCGCGTTCGAATTCCGGATCATTTCACGTATCGAGGAGCACCGAATGACCATCACCGACACCCGGGTCAGCGGCTACCAGGCCGCGCTGCGCGAGCTCGCGTCGACCGCCGGCCGTTTCGCCGACGACCCGGCGGCGACCCGGACCATGGCGCAGGCCCTGCAGGAGGGCGACTCCGCCGGCGTCTCCCGCGCCCTGACCCGCATGGGGTTCTCCGGCGTCGACTACGCCGGCCGGCGGCCGCGCCCGGCGTTCGACGAGGACCCGGCGCCGCCCAACTACGAGGTCTTCCGGCTGGTTCCCGGCTCGGATCAGCGTTTCCCGATCGACATCGGCATCGAGATCCACGTCAGCGTCTCCTGCTGACCGGGGGTGGCACCATGATGCGACGCACTCTGAGTCTGCTTCTGATCACCATGGCGCTCGCGCTGGGCACCGCCACCGGGCCCGCCCAGGCCGCACCCGTCGCCGCCCGCGCCGCGGTCGAGTGCAGCGCGATCAACCTCAATGCCAATGTGAGCAATCTCGGCGTGGGGTACGCGTTCTCCGGTAAGTGCAGCACCCCGCGCTTCCTGGTGATCCGGGTGCAGTGGGTCGGCGTCTTCGGCCAGGTCCTGGCGGACACCAGCGCCGCGTTCCCACCGCGTACGGCGGGCACGTGGTCCACGTACTCCGGGAATCTGAGCCGGCCGTGGAGCACCGATCAGACCAGCCACGCCTGCATCTGGGTCACCCAGGACGTGCACCAGTTCTACGGTGGCCCGCTGCTGACCAGCGGCTGTTTCCTGCGCAACTCCTGAAATGGCGAGGGCGGCGGCCCCATGTCGGCCGCCGCCCTCTGCGCACGGTTTCTGAAGGGCGGGCAGTCCCCAGACATCCGCGAGCGTCATCACTATCGGCGGTGCGCCGGGGTGCGCGCCGGACTCGCTGTGCGTCGATCCCGGGCCGTCGCCCCCGCGCCGCCCGCCGGCAAGGTCCCGGCCACCTCCGGAACGGCTGCTGAACCGGCACGTCACCGGTTCGGGTGACGGGATGGGACAGCGTGGGACACGGTGGGCCACGATGGGCCGATGTCGACTGGTTCCCCTGACCCGGCATCCGTCACGACCGTCGCCGAGCTGGCCCGGCAGCTCACGCTGCTGCGGCTGACCGCGCCGCGGCCCAGCCCGGCCGACGAGCCGCTGACCCTGCGGGAGCTGTCCCAGATCACCGGTGTTGCGCGCAGCACCCTCGGCAACGCGGAGTCCGGCCGGATCCTGCCCGGGGCGCGGGTCGTGCACGCGTACGTCAGCGGGTGCGGCGTGCCGGAGGCTGACCGCGCACAGTGGGCCGAGGCCCGGCTGCGGGTCGCGTGCGACCAGCCGCGCCGGCAGGCGCACGCCGGGCGCACCACCCGCCGGATGACCCCGCCGGCGCTGCCACCGACCACCATCGACCGGCTCCGGCCGGCCGAGGCCGCCGACTATCTGGAGTTGCTGTCGCCGTCGGTGCGGGCGATCTATCTGACCGCCATGGATCAGACCGCGGCCGCCCGCTGCCTGTCCGCCGGGATGATGCCCTACCGCGCCGCCGAAGGCCTCGACGGCATGGACGCCCCGAGTGCCGCGCGGCTGCTCGAGGCCGAGGAACTGCAGATGGCGGTGGAGCACCTGCAGCTGATGAAACCGGCCGCGGCCACCTCGGCGCTGGCGGCGATGCCGGCCGAGACTGCCGCGAAGCTGCTGATCCGGATGCCGCTCAAGGGCGCGGCGGCGCTGCTGGCCGGGCTGCCCGCGGAGCGGACCACGGCGCTGCTGGCGGCCGGCATGCTGCCCAGCTCGTGGGCCGTGGAGTTCCTGCTGAGTTTCGACCACGAGCGGGCCAAGGCCACGCTGGCCGCACTGTCCGCCTCCCGGGCGACCGAGCTCCTGTCCGTCATGCCCGCCGACCTGGCCTCCGGGCTGCTGGTCGGGCTCCCGCCGGAGCAGGCGCAGGAGGTGCTGGCCGCGATGCCGGCGCAGGCGGCGGCGACGCTGGTCGCCGAGGCGTCCGACGAGGCGACGGTGGGCCTGCTCAGCGAGTTGACCGCCCGCCAGGCGGGCGCGCTGCTGGCCGAGATGCCGGCCGAACGAGCGGCGCGGATCGTGCGGGAGATGACCGGCGACCGGCGGGACGCGGTGCTGGCGGCGATGCCTCCCGCGCAGGGGTTGCGGCAGGCGCTGCTGGACCTGCGAGCCGGCCTGCGCACCTCGAGCGACGTGATGCAGGTGCCGGCGCGAGACATGGAGGTGTCGCGCCGGATCCAGAACTGGGCCGGCCGGGCGTCGCGATGAACGCCTACAGCGAGTCGGCGAGCCGGTCGTCGAGCAGCCGGGCGGCGGGGGTGAGCTCGCCCGAGCCGCGGCGGATCAGCGTGGTGGGGATCCAGTGCTCGGCGGCCGGGCCGGTGCCGCCGTCGATGCGGCGGAACAGCGCCTGGGCGGCGGTGCGGCCCATCATCGCCGGGTCCTGGGCGACCACGGTGATCGCCGGCTCGACCAGGTCGGCCAGGGGGAAGTCGTCGAAGCCGACCAGCGCCACCGACCGGTGCAGGCCGAGCCGGCGCAGCGCCCGCACGGCGCCGATGGTGACCAGGTTCTGGCTGGTGAACAGTGCCGTCGGCGGGCCGGGACGGTGGAACAGCTCCATCACCTTGCTCTCGGCCAGCGCGGCGGTGTGCAGCCCGGAGACGGTCAGCGCGGGGTCGGGTGTCACGCCGGCCTCGCGCAGCGCCGCGAGGTATCCGTCGTGCCGGTGCCGGGCCGTCGAGATCCGGAGGTGGTCGCCGAGGCAGGCGATCCGGCGGTGGCCGTGGGCGATGAGGTGGCGGGTCGCCTCGGTCGCGCCGATGACGTTGGTCGCCAGCACGGTGTCCGCCGGGATGCCCTGGCCCGGGCGGTCGACGAACACCACCGGGGTGTCGACGCGCAGCTCGGTCGCCAGGTAACTCTGGTCGGGGCCGACCGGGACGATGATGAGCCCGTCGGCGCGGCGCATGGTGAAGGCGCGGGCGAGCTCACGTTCGCGGCGCGGGTCGTCGTCGAGGCTGCCGGTGAGCACCTGGACGCCGCGAGTGCGGGCCTCGTCCTCCACGGCGCGGTGCAGCGCGGACGAGAACGGATTGCCGACGTCCTCCAGCAGCAGGCCGATCGTCTCGGTCCGGCGGTCGCCGCGGCGCAGGTTGCTCGCCCCGATGTCGGGGCTGTAGTTGAGCAGCTCGATCGCGCTGCGCACCTGCGCGACCAGGACGGGCGAGACGTTGTCCTCGCCGTTCACCACGCGGGAGACGGTCTTGAGGCTGACGCGGGCCGCGCGGGCGACGTCGTTCATCGTCGGCCGGCCGCCGCGGCGGCCGCCGGATGTCCGCTCGACTGGCACGTTGCTCCCCGTTGCCGTGATCTTGGTTCGTTCGAGCATAGAACAGCGGCCGCAGCGGAGACAACGATGTCACGATCGGTGTTGACAACATCAACTAGGTCGCGTTCACTCCCGTGACAACGTTGTCTCGCACCCGGAACGGACAGAGAGTGCCCCTCACCCCCGCCGAGATCCACAGCATCGAGTTCCGCCGGCCCGCGCTGGGCAAACGCGGCTACGACGAGGACGAGGTCGACGCCTTCCTGGACGCGGTGGAGCAGACGTTCACCCACCTGACCATCGAGAACCGGTCCCTGCGCGAACAACTGCAGCGCGCCGGCACCGCGCCGAAACGGGAACGGGCCGCCCTGATCGCGGCCCTGGCCCGGTTGAAGGGCGAACAGGCACGGGCCGAACAGCAGGCCCGCGAGGCGCAGGCCGCACTGGAGCAGGCCCGGCAGGCCGCACCCGCGCCGGCCGTCCCGGTCAGCGACGGCGTGATCGCGATGGCGCAGCGCACCGCCGACGACTACGTCCGCGACGCCCAGCGCGAGGCGGAGACCCTGCTCGCCGCCGCCCGCACCAAGGCCGACCAGGTGACCAGCGAGGCGCAGCTCAAGGCGTCCACCATCACCAGCGACGCCCGCCACCGCCACACCGAGGCGATCACCGGCCTCACCGGCGAGCGGGAGGCCGCGCTCGCCGAGATCGACCGGCTCGCCCGGCTCGCGCAGGAGCAGCGTGACGCCGTGCACCGCCAGGTGACCCGGCGGCTGCGGGATCTGCTGGACCCCGGCAGCCGAGTTTGATCATCAACCGGGCCGGGTACTGGCTCGCGGATGTCGAACAGTGCAGTAGTCACGTACCACGAGGAACCCGGCGGCGACGTGCTGTCGGCGACGCTCAGCGGCGAGCTCGACCTCGCGTACGCCGACGACGTCCGTGACAGTCTCGCCGCTACCGCGCAGGCCACGTCCTGCACCTGGCTGCGGGTGGACGTCAGCGAGGTGACATTGATCGACTCGTACGCGCTGGGCGCCCTGGTCAGCGCCCGCAACACCGCGGCCGGCGCCGGCGTCACCCTGACCCTGGTGAACCCGTCGCCGCCGGTGCGCAAGGCGATCGAGGTGACCGGGCTGGCCGACGCGTTCGGGCTGCCCCCGCTGGACTGACCCGCCGCGGTCAGTGCGATTCGCGGGACACCCGGTCTCCGCTGGAGCCGATCAGGAAGTCGCAGTCGGCGCCCACATTGGCCTGCCCGACGGTGTCGACGTAGAGGCGTTCCCAGCCTCGCCGCGGGCTGGCGAAAGCGGCGACCGCCTCCGGCGCCGGCTCGCGGGCGGCCAGTTCCGCGTCCGGGATCTCCACGTCGAGGCGGCGGTTCGCGACGTCCAGGACGATTATGTCGCCGGTGCGCACCTTGGCGAGCGGGCCGCCGGCGGCGGCCTCCGGCGTCACGTGCAACACCACGGTTCCGTACGCCGTACCGGACATCCGCCCGTCGCACACCCGGACCATGTCGCGCACGCCCTGTTCGAGCAGCTTGGCCGGCAGCGGCATGTTGGACACCTCCGGCATGCCCGGGTAACCCTTCGGCCCGCAGCCGCGCAGCACCAGCACCGAGTCCGCGGTCACCTCCAGCGCCGGGTCGTCGAGGCGAGCGTGCAGATCCTCGACCGAGTCGAACACCACGGCCGGGCCGCGGTGGCGCAGCAGGTGCGGTGACGCCGCCGCCGGTTTGATCACCGCGCCGTCCGGCGCCAGGTTGCCGTAGAGCACCGCGATCCCGGCGTGCGGCAGCAGCGGCTCGTCCCGCGAGCGGATCACCTCCCGGTCGTAGACGAGCGCGCCCTCCAGGTGGTCGACGAGCGGCCGCCCGGTGACCGTGATCGCCGACGGATCCAGCAGGTCGCGCACCTCGGCGAGGACCGCGTGCAGCCCGCCGGCCCGGTAGAGGTCGTCCATCAGGAACCGGCCCGCCGGCAGCAGGTCCACCAGCAGCGGCACCCGCGCGCCGACGGTGTCGAAGTCGTCCTGGGTCAGCTCGATCCCGAGCCGGCCGGCGATCGCCAGCAGGTGCACCACCGCGTTCGTGGACCCGCCGAACGCCGCGAGCGCCACGATCGCGTTCAGGAACGACGCCCGGGTCAGGACCGTACTCGGCCGCCGTTCCTTCTCCACCAGCTCGACCGCGAGCACCCCGGTGGCGTGCGCCGACTCCAGCAGGCGGCTGTCCGGCGCCGGGGTGCCGGCCACCCCGGGCAGGGTCATCCCGAGCACCTCGGCGAGCAGGCCCATCGTGGAGGCGGTGCCCATCGTGTTGCAGTGCCCCCGGCTGCGGATCATCGACGACTCGGACCGCTGGAACTCGGCCGAGCTCAGCGTGCCGGCCCGGACCTCCTCGGACAGCTTCCACACGTCGGTGCCGCAGCCCAGCGGCACACCGCGGAAGGTGCCGGTCAGCATCGGCCCGCCGGGCACCACCACCGCGGGCAGATCGACCGAGGCGGCGCCCATCAGCAGCGCCGGGATCGTCTTGTCGCAGCCGCCGAGCAGCACCACGCCGTCGATCGGGTTCGCCCGCAGCATCTCCTCGATCGCCATCGCGGCCAGGTTGCGCCACAGCATCGCGGTCGGCCGCACCTGCGTCTCGCCCAGCGACACCACCGGCAGGTTCAGCGCGATGCCGCCGGCCTGGTGGATACCGGCGGCGACACTGCGCGACACCTCGTCGAGGTGGGCGTTGCACGGCGTCAGATCGGAGGCGGTGTTGGCGATCGCGATGTGTGGCCGTCCGTCGAACGCGTCGGCCGGCAGACCCCGGCGCATCCACGCGCGATGGATGTAGCTGTTGCGGTCGTCCCCGGCATACCACTGAGCACTACGGCGTGGCGACATAACCGGATCGTAGGAGCCGGAGCATAGGATCGGCACCCATGAGAGCGCGTCCCGCCGGCGACCAGATCCACTTCCTCGGGGAGGGCCCGGTGTGGGACGCCGCTCGCGAACGGCTGCTCTGGGTCGACATCGAGGCCGGTGAGGTGCACGAAGGCCGCCTCGAGACGGACGGGCGGGTGCGCCGTACCCGTGGGTGGTCTTTTCCGGAAACTGTCGGCGCGATCGCCGTCGCCGCGGGCGGCGACCTGCTGGTCGCCGAGCGCGGGTCTCTCACGCATCTGCACAGCGACGGTACGCGCACGCCGCTCGCCCGGGTCCTGCCGGAGGGCCGGGCGGGCCGCCTCAACGACGGCGCCGTCGACCCGGCCGGCCGGTTCCTCGTCGGCAGCCTCGGCGGCGACCGGGAGGTGCTGGTCCGCTTCGAGAACGGCGGCTGCACCACGATCGACGACGACCTGACGCTCTCCAACGGGCTGGCCTGGAGCCCGGACGGCCGCCTCTTCTACAGCGTCGACACGATCAGCCGCACCGTGTTCGTCCGCGACTACCCCGACGGCGCGCGCCGCGAACTGTTCACCCTGACCGACGGCCACCCCGACGGGCTGTGCGTGGACGCCGCCGGCGACCTGTGGCTGGCCGTCTGGGGCGGCGGCCGCGTCGAGCACCGCTCCCCCACCGGCGAGCTGCTGGGCGTGGTCGAGGTGGACGCCCCGCACACCACCAGCGTCGCGTTCGCCGGCCCCGGCCTCGACGTGCTGGTCATCACCACCGCCACTGAGCACCTCAGCGCCGCGGACCTGATCGCCCACCCGGACTCCGGCCGGCTGTTCACCGCGCGGGTCGGCGCGACCGGGCTGCCCACGCCGTACTGGAACCCGGCCCGGTGATGCGCGCGCTGGTCCTCACCGGCCCCGGCGAGGCCGAAGTCCAGGAGGTGCCCGCCCCGGTCGCCGCCGCCGGGCAGGTCATCGTCGACGTCGAACGCGCCGGGGTGTGCGGCACCGACGTCGAACTGTTCACCGGCGAGATGAGCTACCTGCACTCCGGGGTGTCGTCGTACCCGCTGCGCCCCGGCCACGAATGGTCCGGCACGGTCACCGCCACCGGACCGGGCGTCGACGAATCCTGGCTGGGCAAACGCGTCACCGGCGACACCATGATCGCCTGCGGACACTGCCGCCGCTGCCGCGCCGGCCGCCACCACGTCTGCGACAAGATGCGCGAGCTGGGCATCCGCGACGGTCTGCCGGGCGCGCTCGCCGAGCAGCTCGCCTTCCCCACCACCTATCTGTACGAGCTGCCGCCCACCGTCGACGCGACCGTCGGGGCCCTGGTCGAACCGGGAGGCAACGCCCAGCGCAGCGTCACCGCCGCCGCCCTCGACCCCGGCGAGCGGCTGCTGATCCTCGGCACCGGCACGATCGGCCTGCTCGCCGCCATGATCGCCCGGTCCCGCGGCCTCGAGGTGCACCTGCTCGGCCACCACCTCGACGTCGCCCGGCACCTCGGATTCGACCGCGCCTGGACCCGCGACACCCTGCCCGGCCTGGCCTGGGACGGCGTCATCGACGCCACCAACAGCCCGGACATGCCCGGCCTGGCGGTGCAGCTGGTCGAACCGGGCCGCCGCGTCGTCTGGATCGGCCTGTCCGGCACGCCGAGCACGGTGGACAGCCGCGAGGTCGTCCTCAAGGACGTCACCACGGTCGGCATCCTCGGCGCCTCCGCCGGGCTGGCGGACACGGTCCGCGCGTACGCCAGCGGGTCGGTCGATCCGCGCCCCCTGGTCGCCGCGACCGTCGGTCTGGAGCAGGCCGCCGACGTGCTGGCCGGTGCCCGCCCCGCAGGGGCCGGGCCCGGCCCGAAAATCCTCATCGACCCCCGGCGCTGAGCGGTCAGCCCCGGTAGTACCGCGTGCGGCGGGAGCGGTAGGCCGGGCGGCGGCCGCCCACGATCTGGCGGGTGGCGACCACGCCGGCGGCCAGACCGCCGGCCAGCGCGGCGAGCACCAGCGGCAGG